>JADHLJ010000041.1 GCA_016780745.1 Alphaproteobacteria bacterium
CTTGTCCCAGCCTGCTTTGCCTCCAAGTCCCAGAGCGCGCAATCCACGGCGTTACGCGCCGCGCCGGCGGGAAGAACGGAGAGCAGTTCCTCGCGCCCCGCTCCGCCCGCGATCGCGTCCGCGGCGGAGCGGATTTGCGCCTCGACGCTATCCAGCGACTCGCCGTAGCGCGCGTATGGGAAGCACTCCCCCCGACCGATCAAGGCGCCGTCGGTGATCTCGGCCACGATAACCTCGGAAACCGTTCGAGCCCCCCGCGAAATGCGAAAAACGCTCGCGAGCGGCCAAGCATCGCGGGAGACGGAAAGCGCTCGTGGCATGCGGGACCTCCAAAACCGATGGGATCGTGTCAAGAACCCCTAAATATTGTCCACGATCGACGCGACCCCGTCGCGGAGTGCGTCGACGGTCGGCAGGCCAATCTCGTCCGATACGCGCTTGCAGAAGTCCCGCGCCTCGGTCTCGGAGAGGTTCACCGTGTTGATCGACGCGCCGACGCATTTCACATCCGGATTGGTCAGACGCGCGGCCTGGAGATTGGCCTCGATGCAGGTCGGGATATCGATGAGAGGGAAGTGCGGCATGCCGCGCATATGTGGGCGTCCAGCCTCGTGACAAACCACCAAGGCGTCGGGCTGGGCGCCGTGGATCAGACCGATGGTAACGCCAGCATAGGAGACGTTGAACAGAGAACCCTGGCCCTCGACCAGATCCCAGTGATCGGGATCGTTCTCTGGCGTAAGCCATTCGACGGCGCCGGAGATGAAATCGGCGATCACGGCATCGATCGACACGCCGGCCCCGGCGATGAAGATGCCGGTCTGGCCGGTGGCGCGGAAATCAGCCTTCATTCCCCGGGCGCGCATCTCTTTTTCTAGCGCGAGGGTGGTGAACATCTTGCCGACGGAAACATCGGTGCCGACGGTCAGCAATCTTTTGCCCTGGCGCTTCTTGCCGTTCGCGACGTCGAAATCTCGTGTCGGCTGACGAACGTCATGCAACGAGCGTCCGTTCGCCTTGGCGGCCGCCGCCAGTTCCGGGATTTCCGTGATCCGGGTGTGCAGGCCGCTGGCGATATCCATGCCCAGGCCCACAGCCTTGACCAGTTCGGAGGTCCAGCTTTCCGGAATCACGCCGCCTCGGTTCGCGACGCCCAGGATAACTGTCTTCACCCCCGCCGCCGCCGCTTCCTCGATGGACATGTCCGGCACGCCGCAATCCGCGTTACAGCCTGGCAGACGAAGCTGGCCAAGACACCAGTCCGGGCGCCAGACTCGCACGCCGTTCGCTGTTTTGGCGGCCAGTTGGTCGCGCGCGTCGCCTAGAAAAAGAAGATATGGGCTGTGGATCTCCACGGCGTCCCCCTGGGTAGTATGAAATTCGTTGCCGAGAATAAGAGCAACCGACGGGCAAGGCCAGAGCCGCGATGGGTATCTAACTGGCTTGCCTGCGAATTTGTTTTCCAGCAGCCCGGCGGATCATCTCCAGCCAATCGGCGGTCAGGTTTTCGAAGTATCGGGTATAGGCGTCCGGCCCCATGAAGATGGGCAGCGTGCCATACTCGGCGAGGCGATCCTCCAGTTCCGGGACCTCGGAGGCTTTTTCAAACCAGCCGGCGATCTCGGTGGCGAGTTCCTCCGGCAACTCCTTTGGGCCCATGATCCCACGATCAACGCTGAACGCGCCGGATATACCTTCTTCACGTAAGGTTGGCACGCCGGGCAGCATGGTACTCCGCTCCTCGGTGGTAACCGCCAGCGCTTGCAGCTCCTTTTGGTCCAAGCGGCGCTTCGCGGCTGTAACCGAGATAATTCCTATATCGAGCTTACCGGCCAATAGCGCGGAATAGCTTTCCCGACCGGCATTGTAGGTCATGATCCGGAACCGCGCGCCGGTCGCGTCCTCCAGAGACATCAGCATCATCCGCTCAAGCGGACTGCGCGACTCGCCAATACCGACGGAATTGGGATCCTCCAGCGCCTTCTCCACCACATTGGCCAGGGTCGCGTCCTTCATATCGCCCCGAGCGACGACCACCAGCGGCGTTCGCGCGATCATCGCGATTGGCTTAAGACGCTCCCATTTGGGCTTGCGTTTGTTGGCAAGGTGCTCGGCGATCAGGGATTGGGTGGCCGCAAGGAGGTTACAGCCATCGACCTTGGCCCAAATACCTTCCCAAGTCACCGACTTCTTAGTGACATTAACGACACGGATGAGTGGGCCGGAGCCACGTCGGTTTATCGTCTCGGCATAGGCGCGCATGACCTTGTCGGTCGCGCTGCCCACGGCATAGGGAACCGCGAGCCGGATGCTGATGCATTTCGGCGCTTCCGCCCAGGCTGGGCCAAGCGGAAATATCGCGCAGACGAGTGCCACGGCGAGCAAGGTTGAGCGACCGATCATCATGGGTCGGAAACCTACACGGTCGGGGGGACCCAGGTCCACAAAGTCGGTTTGTGCGCCTCATCGAAAGACGATAAAAGCGCGGACGACGAAACATGCCGGGAGCGACGAGATGGCACGCGAGCTTACTGTTGGAATTGGCGGCCTGGGCGCGATTGGCCTCAAGATCGCCCGAAGCCTTGATAACGGCTTGATCCCGGGTTTGCGTCTAGGCGCGGTTTCGGCGCGCGACCATGACAAGGCGCGGCGCAATCTGGCTGGTCTCACGGCCATGCCGAACATCACCACTCTGGCGGGGCTCTCCGAGACCTGCGATGTGATCGTTGAATGCGCGCCGGCGGCGGTTTTCTCCGACATCGCCGACGCCGCGGTCGCCGCCGGCCGGATCTTTATTCCCGCAAGCGTCGGAGCGCTGCTTCCCCGCATGGATCTGGTGGACAAAGCCGGCGAGACCGGCGCCAGGATCATCGTGCCCACCGGCGCGCTGATCGGGCTCGATGCCGTGCGCGCCGCCGCCGAGGGCGAGGTCGAGAGCGTGACCCTCAAGACCCGCAAACCTCCGAACGGTCTGAAGGGCGCGCCACATTTGGTGGAGAACGCTATTTCCGTCGATGGGTTGACCGAGCCCAAGCTGGTGTTCGAGGGCACGGCGCGGGCCGGCGCCATCGGCTTTCCGGCAAATGTAAACGTAGCCGCCGCCCTTAGCCTCGCTGGGATTGGCCCCGACCGCACGACGCTTCAAATCTGGGCGGATCCTGGCGTAGACCGGAACATGCACACCATCACCGTCGAGGCGGACAGCGCGCGCTTCACCATGTCGATCGAGAACATTCCGTCCGAAGAGAACCCGAAGACTGGAAAGATCACCGCGCTGAGCATGCTGGCGACCTTGCGACGTCTAACGGCCCCGCTGGTCTCTGGAACCTAGGGTCTCGATAGCCGGACCAAAAATTAGGAGAAAAGGTTCAGATTCAGACCGGTATTCGGCGCGATGCTCCGCACCAGTCCGACCAGCGCGGCGTCCGAATTGACTGGGCCAAGCGAAGCGCCCTGAGCCTCCAGATCCTTCTGGATCAGGTACTGTTCGATGAATTTCACGGCGTAAGCGGTGTTTTCCAACGGCTTCAGGAAAGCGGAGTCTGGTTCCGACGACGCGCCACTTTCCTCGGCCAGGATCTTGCTCTGAATTTCGAGCGCGAACTTCTCGCCCTTGAGCTTGCTCGCGGTACTACCGGCGGCGAACAACGCGTCATTCAGCAAGGAAGTTCGCTCGGCGATGCTGCCGCCATTCAAGACAGTGTAGGAGAAACTCGACAGCGCGCTGTTGAAGGAATCCTTGAAATCGGTTTGCGCGCCCACCGTCAGCACGGTGCCGACCGAACCCAGCGCGATTCGCAAATTGCTGGCGAAGGGCTGGATCAGATTTTTATCCTGCTCGTCGGCGGCGGCGATCAACTCGTCCAGATCAGTGGTCAGTTGACGAATCTCGGCATCCAGCGCGCCCTGCGGATCAGCAATATTGGCCACGAACTCGAATGTCGTCCGGTCACGGCCGAGACTCTGGGCCACCGCGTCGGCGGCTGGGCGATAGGTATTGTCGATATCGTCCTTCAAGGTCGATGCGTTGGCGACCGAGATCGACGCGGGCAGAGCCGCCAGGATCGACGTGTCGAGATTGCCTCCATTGGCGCGTACCGAAACACCGGTCTCCGCGAGATAATCGGTGGTACCGCTGGTCAGGAGATTGTCGAAGGTGATGGTGCTGGTTCCGTCGGTGACGGAGCCCGGCGAATTGATCGCCGCCTGCAGCGCGGAAACCTTGATCGCGTAACTTTCGTTGATCGCCACCAGATCGGCGTCGACTTCCACCGCGTCAATCGCCAGCTGCCGGATCTCGTCCAGCAGAGTCTGGGCCGACGCGGCGCGGGTGACCGCGTCATCGACCGCGGAGATGCCGCTGGCCAAGGCCTGGGATCCAAGGGAATGGGCGAAACCGACGGAAGCGGTCGTCCCGCTAAAGCTGGATACATTCACGCCGTTCTGAACCGCCGCGCTGTTGAAATCGGTCTCGGCGGAATCGAAACTCGCCTCGGCGGCGGCGACATCGGCGCTGAGATTGGCGAAAGTGGTCCCCGCGACCTGGTCGCGCGCGGACTGCAAATTCGTAAGGAAGGTGGTCAGATCAAATCCGGTGGTGACAACCGCCGTCCCATCGCTTTTGACCGCGGTGGAAATCTTGCTGTCGGTGATCGCGGTGATGCCCAGCGTCCCGTCGCCCGCCGGTCGGAACAGGTTCTCGGTGTTGCCGGTATTCGGGTCGGTGTAGGTCGCGCTGTTGATCAGGCCGGTATTGCCGAGGATTTTATCCGCGGCCCCGGTGAACTGGTTGATCAAGACATCAACCGCGTCCTGATCCTCGGCGTCGCGTAGCTGTTGAAACAAGCCGTCCAGCTCATCGAAGATCGGCTCGGCCTGTGACAAGGCGTCATTCGCGGCGGCAATTAACCCGGATTGCCTGATCAGATCGGGCAGCGCGACCTGCTGGATCGGGATCTCGGCGGCGTTGACGCCCGCGACATCGGTGACATTCGAGAGGTCCGAGAGCTTGGTTCGGATGGTCTCCAATTGGGTTTGAATCGCCGTAATCGCCGACTCGGCGGCGGTCACTTGGGCCGTCGCGGTATCCAGAGCGGCAATATCGTCGGCAAGAATTTCCTGGCGGGTTTTCGAAACGTTATCCTCGATACCGCCGAGCTTGGCTCGGCCGACATCGAATTTTGCCTCGATCAGGGATGCCTGCTTCTCAACGGATTGCTGAGCAATCTGTGGCGGCAAACGCAGGGTTGTCGTCACGATCGTGCGCAGCGGCAGATCACCAAGGATACTGAAAGTGCTGTCTATCGAATTGATCTTGTTCAAGAAGAAAAACGCGTCACGAACGGCCGGGTTCTGGGACCCCACGTCTTTTTGAAACTCATTGGTAAGGAATTTGTCGATGACTTCCTGCTGCTTGCTGGCTGTCACCAGGTTCAAGAGATCCTTGTTCGGCGCGTCGATGAACGCCGCAAGCTCACCGAAACGAGGGTCATTCAGGCGGTTGGCAAAGGAGTTTACGTCGGTCGGATCACTGTTAATGATCGCCTTCAACTTGCCAGGGTTGTTGATTTCGCTATCCAGGCCGAAGGCGGACAACAAAACGCCAAGCACCTTGCGATCGTTGACCAGTTCGTCAACGTCCTTGATCTTTCCGGCCTGTTTTTTGAAGTTGTCGATTTCCTTCTGAACGTCGGCGCGGTTCTGAAACTGCTGCCGATACTGAACTTCGTTCTGACGGATTTGCTTAAATAGCGCGAGCGACGAGATCGACGACCCACCGCCGCCTCCGCCAGCTCCTAAAATTCCAAGAGCGCCTGCCGCGTTCAGCATGCTCTTTCTCTCCTGCTTCTGCAGTTGCCTGATAGTGCGCCTACTCGAATGAATAAGCAACTTCCGGGCCAACACCCCATTATAGGGTTTTCCATATATAGATAAAATTGCATCTATTGTCAAGGTGCACGCGATTTTCCCGCGCGGAACAATGCTTGTCCAATGTTGCCCGAATCCCGGCTTGGGCTCTATAGTCCCAGCTCTATAGTCCCAGCTCTATAGTCCAAGTCGTCCAAGCGACCTCGCAACCAACCCAGAGTGCTCCATGTTCACCACGCGTCCGGAACTTCTCGGCACTTTCGGTGTCGTCACCACGACCCACTGGCTCGGCACCGCTACTGGGATGGCCATACTGGAAAAAGGCGGCAACGCCTTTGACGCGGCGGTCGCGACCGGTTTCGCGCTCCAAGTCGTCGAGCCACATCTAAACGGACCGGGCGGCGACATGCCGGCGATATTCCATGTCGCCGGCGAAGACTCGCCGCGCGTTCTCTGTGGCCAGGGGCCCATCCCCGCGGCGGCCACGATGGGAAAATTCGGCGAGCTTGGTCTGGACCTGATCCCAGGAAGCGGCCTGCTCTGCGCGGTGGTTCCCGGCGCCTTCGATGCTTGGCTGAAGCTGCTTCGTGATCACGGCACGATGAGCCTCGCCGAGGTCATGGGCCCCGCCATCGCGTTTGCCCGAGACGGCTATCCCGTGGTGCCGCGCATCACCGCGACGATCGACACCGTGCGAGAGCTGTTCGCCAACGAATGGAAAACCTCCGCCGCGCTCTATCTTCCCGGTGGCAAGCCCCCGGCGCCCGGCACGATCTTCTCCAACCCCGTGATGGCCGAGACCTATGCCCGGGTGATTGCCGAGGCCGAAGCCGGCGGTGGAAGCCGCGAGGCCCGCATCGATCGCGCGCGGCGGATCTGGTCCCAGGGCTGGATCGCCGAGCGCATCGACAACTTCATGCGAACCGAAGAGGTGATGGACGTCACGGGGCGCCGCCACTCCGGCCTGCTGACTGGCGAGGACATGGCGGCCTGGAGCGCAAGTTACGACGCGCCGGCAACCTATGATTATGGGCGTTTCACGGTCTGTAAGCCCGGACCCTGGAGCCAGGGGCCGGCGCTGTTGCAGCAACTCGCGATCCTTGACGGCATGGGCCTTTCCGAAATGGATCCGGCCGGTCCGGATTTCGTGCATACGGTTGTCGAGGCCGCGAAGCTCGCCTTCGCGGACCGGGAGGCCTATTACGGCGATCCGGATTTCGTCGACGTCCCGATGGAAACCTTGTTGAGCCGCGAATACAACGCCGCGCGGCGCGCCATGATCACGTCGGAGGCCTCGCCGGATCTACGTCCCGGAGCCATCGACGGGTATCGGGTCGAAATCGGCATGGCGACCCAGGATCGCTCGGGCGTCGAGGCCGCCGCCTCCATGGGGGTCGGCGAGCCGACGGTCGCCAAGACTGGCGTTTCCACCGGCGACACCGTCCATCTCGATATCATCGATCGGCACGGCAACATGATCTCCTGCACGCCGAGCGGCGGATGGCTGCAAAGCTCGCCGATCATTCCGGAGCTTGGATTTTGCCTGGGTAACCGTGGTCAGATGTTCTGGCTCGACGAAAAAACACCGTCCGCCCTGGTTCCCAATAAACGACCCCGCACGACGCTCTCTCCATCCCTCGCCCTGCGTGACGGCGAGCCCTACATGGTGTTCGGAACCCCTGGCGGGGACCAGCAGGACCAATGGTCCGCGCTGATGTTCCTGCACCATGCCGAGCACGGCATGAACCTGCAGGAATCCATTGATTGCCCCGCTTTCCACACCGAACACTTCCCAAGCTCGTTCTGGCCGCGGGGTCGAACGCCGAAGAAGGTTGTCGTCGAAGGACGCTTCCCCGAAACCACGGTCGCCGAGTTGCGACGGCGGGGTCACGAGGTAGAGGTCGGTGATAACTGGTCCGAGGGACGTCTGACCGGGGCCGCTCGCGACGGGCGCTTGCTAAAGGCCGGCGCCAACCCGCGCGGCATGCAAGGCTACGCCGCTGGTCGGTGACCCCTGGCTATGTCCAGTCAAGGCAAGGCGGTGCAACTACTGGCCGAGACCATGGCCGAGATCGTTGGACGAGACACCGAAGCCTACCGTGACATCGTTCGAGCCATCGAATCGGATGCGATGATGGACATGATGCTTGCGCAATCATCCTTCGACGCCCTACCAGGCGAAGTAAGACGCAAGATCGCCTACCGGGTCGAGGACCTGGTACGCGAACATGCCGGGGAATAGCGCGCGCCGACCAAGGATTAGGACAAGGGTTAGGGCTCGGATTGTCCGTAGGCCTCGGTGCTTTTCAGCGCGACGGTCAGATATTCCCTGAGGAACAGCGCGACATCCGGCACCATCTTGAACGCCCGCTCGCGGCCATCGGCGAAGCGCACCCGCAACAGGATATCGTCGCCTCGCACCTCGACCACGAAGGACTGGGCCTCCGGGATCTCGACCGCGCCGTCATCGCCGCCCGCCTCCGACCCCTCGGAACCTGGCTGACTCATGAAATAGTCGAGCCACTTGCGTGCTGTTACATCTTCGCTCGACATGCTTCCGCCGGGGCCCCTTCGTCCACGTTTTCTAAAATGTCATCTATTGTAGCATCATCCGCGCCGCGCAAATAGCACCGCGTGATTTCACGTGACCAGGCACGCGACGCGTTTTAGTGGGGACCGCCTCGAGCCTATGGTACCATGGCGCGACGATAACGAGGACAGCCTTGCCGCCGTTCCATAATATCGACACAAGCCCGTGACGCGGACAAATTGGAAACATGAAGAAAATCTTGATCATCTTCATTTTGCCGCTGATTCTCCTAATCGGCGCGGGGCTTGGTGTCTTGTTTCTGCGTTTGATTCCCGGGGTCGGACCGGAGCTCATCCTCGGTGGCGATCCGCCGGGCATGGAGGCGTCGGAGTCGGAAAAACCCAAGGAAGATCTGCCCCCCGATCCTTTCGCGCAATCCGGAGAGCAAAGTCTTTACTTCACCATGGATGAGTTCGTGGTGAACCTTCGCTCCGAGCGCCGCAAGCCGGTGTTTCTACTGCTAAGCCTGTCGTTGGAACTTCCCAACGAAGCCGCGCAGGGCATCATCGAACCGAAAGAGCCGCGTATCCGCGACGCGGTTAATATTTACCTGAGCAGCCTGACACCGGAAGCTCTCAACGGCTTCGACGGCATTCAGACCATGCGCATCGAGATTTGGAAGCGGCTCCGCGCGATCATCGACAATGACGAGTTGCTCACGAACATTCAGATATCCAAGCTGACCGTGAAATAGAGCGCGCTACGCCGAGGCGGGTGCGTCGATCGCGCGGGTTTCGGTTTCGATGGTGGTTTCAAGGTCATGCATGAATGTCTTGCGATCCATCCCGCGGGGCAAGGTCGGAAGTATCCGGACGGTGATCACCCCCGGTCGCTTGAAGAACGCCTGGCGGGACCAGAATGTTCCCGAGTTAAGGGCGACCGGCACGACCGGACAATTCAACGCCCGATACAGCGCGAAAACGCCGGAATGATAGGGCGCGTCATCTCCCGGAGCCACGCGCGTGCCTTGCGGGAAGATAAGAACCGGCCTCCCATCGCCAGATGCCTTGCGGGCCGCGGCCATCATGGATTTCAGGGCGGCGCCCCCGGCTCCCCGGTCTATCGGCACCATACCGACCTTCGAGATGTAGAAACCGAGGACTGGCAGCTTCAAGAGCTCTTGCTTGAGGACGATGGAGGGGTCCTGAAAAATCGTGTGAAGCGCCAGGGTTTCCCACGCGGATTGGTGCTTCGAGGCGACCATGAAAGCCCCCTTCGGAAGATGTTCCAACCCCTCGACACGATGTGACAATCCGACCGTGACCTTCAACAGCCAGAGCACCAGCCGGATCCAGAAATCACGGAGCCCGCAGATCCACCGGCGCGGCCCCAGCACCAGCGGCAAACCGAGAATGCCGAGAACCAGGGTCACCAGAACCAGGGCGATATTGAAAATCGTCGAACGAATTACAATCATGAATTTGGCGTCGCTCCCGAGGCCGTCATGTTACCAACGGATAATGCCCACTATACCGCGTGGCGTTTGTCCTGTACCGCACCCGAGCCGCCCTGTCACCGAACGAGGTTACCGCTCTTGGACACCCCATCAAGCCGGATCATCGACGTGGTAACGACCGCCGCGGGCGAAGGCGACACCATTACCTATCGAGAAATCGCCGATCGGGCGGAGATTCGGCCACCGGGGCGCATTCAATGCGTCACCAATACCTTGGAGGAAATGATCCGCTCCGATCACGCGGCGGGCCGCCCCTTGCGCGCGGCGGTGGCGATATCACGGGCGGGCGACGGGGTTCCCGGGCCAGGGTTTTTTCAGCTCTGCCGTGAGATTTCACTGTATTTCGGACCGGACAGCGGACCGCAAGCCGCGCTTTTTCACCAGATCCAGCGCCAAAGACTGCACGAATTCATGGAAGCCAGAGCCGCGGCGGACGGGGATTCCGGATAGAGATCACGGTATTGCGATCCAAAGCGAGGCTCGGATGCTGGATTAGCCTCCAACTTGGCCTATATCCTTCATAGCGCGGAATTCGAAGGACGGGGAGATTCGGCGATGGTATTAACCAAGCATGTCATTGTGGCCAGCATGGCGGTCGCCGCGCTGGGCGCGATCGGCTTCGCGGTCGAGGCCGCGACCGGTGGGGCCATTCACGAGATCATCCAGAAAAGACGGTCCTTCGGCGCCTCCACCCTGTCCGTCAAAATGGGCGATTCGTTAATTTTCGTTAATGGCGATCCCTACGCCCATAACGTTTATTCCGTCGCCCCCAGGGGGTGGCTGGACCTGGGCATTCAAGAAGAGGGCGACCGCGGCACCGTGGTTCTCAACGCCCGCGGAACCTTCGATATTCGCTGTCGCATCCATCCGAAAATGCGCGTCATGGTGACCGTCGAATAGCGCGCCGCGCCTCTTGGCCCACGCACAACACGGGCATACACTGTTTCAACCGCGTTCTTCCACGCTCGAACAACCGGGAGCGATCATGAAAAAGGTGGCAGCCATAGCGGGGATGGCCCTTTGCGCCCTCGCCGCCACCGCCTGGGCGGCGACGGTCACCGTCGAACAGCGGGGGCGCTCCTTTGGTGTCGCGGAACTCACGGTGAAGGTTGGCGACACCGTGACCTTCGTCAACAACGATATCTACGGCCACAACGTCTATTCGGACACCAAGGACGCCGAGTTCGACATCGGGCTTCAAGAACCGGGCGAAACCCTGGACGTGACATTCGACGAGGCCGTGAACGCCAAGGTTCGTTGCCGAATTCATCCCCGGATGCGCCTGCAGATCACCGTGACGGAATAGACGGCCGGCATGTCGATCCGCGCCAAGTTCATCATCGCGCTGATCGTCGCGGTCATCATCACCGCGATCCTCGCGTCGACCACACTTGTGTCGACTTGGATGCTCGGCGGCCTCGCGCAGTCGATGTATGACAAGCCGTTGCAGGCGATCAATTTCGCCCGCGCGGCGCAGACCGATTTCATCGTCATGGATGTCGAGGCGCAACTGCGGCACCGCCGGGACGAGGCTCGTCAGCGCGAGTTGATGGACGAGTTCCTCACCGACTTGGATATCGTCGAGGAACGCAGTTTATCGGAGCGCACGAATTCGCTGGTCGCGAAACTTCGCGAGAACATCAAGCAATGGTCGAGCGCCGCCCAGGGCGCGGTGTCAATGACGGGCGGGGTCGAGCCGGAGCGCGAGCGAATTCGACGCGACCAGCTCGCCGCGTCGATCCGCGAGGATCTCGATGTTCTGGTGCAAACCGCCGCCGAGGACGGCTATCGTTTTTGGTTGCAAGCCGAAAAGGGTGTTGATCAGACCCGCTACATCACCTGGAGCATCGTCGGCGTGGTTCTAGGACTCTCGACCTTGGTCGGTATCGTGGTCCTGTACACGATCGTTCGCCCGATGAACCAGCTGGGCCGAGCAATGATCGCGGTGGCCGACGGCGATGACAATGTCGAGGTGCCCGGCCTCAATCGCCGCGACGAGATCGGCGGCATGGCCGCCGCGCTATCGGTTTTCAAGCAGGCGATGGCGGATGTCAGTGACGCCAAGGACCAGGCCGAGGCCGCGACACGCGCGAAGTCCGAGTTCCTGGCGATGATGAGTCACGAAATTCGCACGCCCATGAACGGCGTTATCGGCATGACCAGATTGCTGCTCAAGACCGATCTCGATACCGAACAACGGGACCGCGCCGGCATCGTGCTGGAGTCCGGGGAGAGCCTGCTTACAATCCTCAATGACATTCTCGACTTCTCCAAGCTCGAGGCCGGTCGCATGGAGCTTGAAGCGGTCGGTTTCGATCTGCGCCGCATGGTCGACGGATCACTCTCGCTGATGGCGGGTCGAGCAGAGGAGAAAGGCCTGACACTTGCTTGCGAGGTTGACGCGGCCGCGCCGCGATACGTGAACGGAGATCCGGGCCGACTACGCCAAGTGCTGCTTAATCTCGTCGGAAACGCCGTGAAATTCACCGAGGCGGGCGGCGTCACCGTCAAAGTCTCCCAAGCAAGCACCACGCCGACAAAACCGAACGCGCACGCGCTCCGGTTCTCGGTCATTGATACGGGCATCGGCATTCCCGAACACACCGTGGGCGGCCTATTCGACAGCTTCACCCAGGTCGATGCCTCCATCACCCGGCGCTATGGCGGCAGCGGGCTAGGCCTGTCGATCTGCAAGCAACTGATCGAACTCATGGGCGGTACCATCGGGGTGCAGAGCACGCTGGGTCGCGGCAGTGAGTTCTATTTTGATCTGGAACTGCTACCGGGCGACGCGGATGGCGTGGAAGCGCAGGCTAGCGGCGTGCCAACCTTGCCGACATTGAAGGTTCTGGTGGCCGAGGACAATCTGGTCAACCAGAAGGTCGCGCGCGGTTATCTCGACGAAGGCGGGCATGACGTGACGATTGTCGGCGATGGCGCGGCGGCGCTGAACGCGGTCAAGGCCGGTGACTTCGATCTTGTCCTCATGGACATGCATATGCCGGAGATGGACGGCATCTCCGCCACCCAACGCATTCGCGCGCTTGATGCGCCGGTCGCGGCCATACCGATCATCGCCGCCACCGCCGGCGCCATGGCCGAGGACATCGAACGCTGCCTTGCCGCCGGCATGAACGATTTCGTGCCTAAGCCCATTGATCCCATAAGCCTCGCCCACGCGATGGCGCGGGTTTTGGGGATCGTCGACGAAAACGCACCCGAGAGCCCGCCCGAGGAGCAAAGCATCACCGCGAGCTTGAGCGCCGAGGGCGAGGCCTTGGACGGGAGCGTGATCGATTCTCTCGCGGAGCAGCTCGGTGGTGAGTTCGTTCTTGATTTGCTCGATGACTATGACGAAGCCGCCGAACGACATCTTGGCAATCTCGCCAAGGCGCTTGAAAGCGAAGACACCGAAGCCATCAGCAGTGTCGCCCATGCCCTGAAGGGCGCGAGCGGCGCCCTTGGGCTGCGCCTCGCGTTCCAACTTTCCATGGCCGTTGAAACCGCCGGCATGAACAACCAAATGGATGAGGCGCGTGCCTTGTCCGCCGATCTCCCCGATGCGGTGAACGATGGACGGCGCCTGCTGCGGGACTACATGGCTCAACAAACCGATGATAGTCTCGGGAGCGTCTCGTGACGCGCGATAAACGAATGGATGCTCCGCCGGTATGACCACACCTCCCAACGCCAGCCTGGAACGTACTTATGAAGGCATACGGGTGCTCATCGCCGAGGATGAGCCGCTCGCCGCGAAACTCGCCCGCGGGGCACTTCGGCTTATGGGCATCACCCAGGTCGTGGTCGCCGAGGATGGCCTGGAGGCGATGAAACAGTTGGCGGAATTCAATGGGAATTTTCAGCTGATCATCTCGGATTGGAATATGCCTAACATGACCGGGATCGAGTTCCTGCGCACCGTCCGCAAACTCTATCCGGACATGCCGTTTATCATGCTGACCTCGAACGCCAACAAGGAGTTTGTCCTCGCCGCCGCCAAGCATGGCATCAACGGCTATATCGTCAAGCCGTTCTCGCTTGATCAGGTCCGCCAGAAGGTCGAGGCGGTCTTCAAGATATAGCGTCTACGAAGAGCTACTCTCGGGCGTTGGCGTCGTCGCTGGTGATTTTCTCGGAATCCAGCGCGGCACCGTGTCGAGATACGAGCGATATGCCTCGCCATGCCGCTCGATCATGCGAGGCTCTACCGCGAAACGCGCTAGACAATCCCAGCAGACAAACAGCACCACGAGGTAGGCCAAAATCGGTGGCCAATCGTAAAGCAGATACTGCGACGCCACGGTGATCACAACGCCAAGCATGATCGGGTTTCGCATGAACCGATACGGCCCAACCGGTGCCTTATCGTCCGTTGACGCGGTCAACCCCGCGAACGCGCCGACGAGCACCAAGCCCGCGCCGATGGCAAAAGGCACAAAGCCGAACATTCTCACCCATGAATTGGTGACGGACCCTAGAAAATCCAATCGACCGCCGACCAAAAAGTAAGGCACGGCCAAAATCAGGGCCGTTGGCAGCACCAAGGTAAAGAGCAAATTTTTCGACGCTGGCATGACTTGACCTTGTTCCGAACCCACCGCTCCGCCGATTAATCAGCGAGAAGCGTCAACGATGGCTACCATCCAGGCCGACGCTCAAGATAGAATATCGGGCATCGTTCGAAAAAGGGAACACCCGATGACTACACAAAAGCGTGGGCTCGCGCGCGGCCTGACGAATTATGGCGACATGGATTTCAGCCTCTACCTCCGGCGCGCGAACGCGGCCTCGATGGGATATGGCGGCGAGATCCTGAGCAAACCGGTTGTCGGCATCGCCGATACCGGCAGCGGGTTCAACAACTGCCATCGCCACGTCCCCGAGCTCATCGAGGCCGTGAAACGAGGTGTTCTGTCCGCCGGCGGCCTGCCCATCGTGTTCCCCACGATCTCTCTCGGCGAGACCTTCCTTAGCCCGACATCGATGATGTATCGCAACCTCATGAGCATGGACACCGAGGAGATGATCCGCGCTCAACCGATGGACGCCGTTGTCGTGATCGGCGGATGCGATAAAACCATTCCAGCCCAGCTCATGGGCGCCGCGAATGCCGATATTCCCGTCATCTCGTTGATCACCGGGCCGCAACTCACCGGACACTCCGAGGGTGAGCGGCTGGGTGCCTGTACAGACTGTCGGCGTTTTTGGGGCAAGTTCCGGGCCGGCGAGATCGACGAGGCCGGCATCAACAAGATCGAGTCCCGCCTGGTCACCACCGCCGGCACCTGCGCGGTCATGGGCACGGCCAGCACCATGGCCTGCATCACCGAGGCACTTGGCATGGCACTTCCTGGCACCGCCGCGATCCCGGCGGTCCACGCCGACCGTTTACGCGCCTCCGAAGCTTCGGGCACTCAGGCCGTCATCCTCGCCCGGGCGCCCGAGGGTGAACGGCTCACGCCGGCCAAGATCATGACGCCGGCATCCGTCGAAAACGCCTTGCGGGTTCTGCTCTCCGTCGGAGGGTCGACCAACGCCATCGTTCATCTGACCGCGGTGGCGGGACGTCTCGGCATCCCCATCCCCCTGGACCAATTGAACAAGCTCTCCGATGAAACGCCGGTTCTGATCGATCTGAAACCGACCGGCGAGCACTACATGGAAGACCTGTTCAAGGCGGGCGGTCTGGGCGTCGTGCTGCGCGAATTGAAGCCGTTGCTCAATCTCGACTGCATGACGGTGACGGGCCAGACCTTGGGCGAGCGTCTGGAGGGCGAGCCCGCCTATGTCGATCGCGCCGTGGTCCGCACGATGGACGATCCGATCCAGCCGATGGGTGGTTTGGTCGCGCTTTTCGGGTCCTTGGCCCCCAATGGCGCGATCCTGAAGCGCTCGGCCGCCGATCCCAGTCTGTTCGAAAGCGAGGGGCGCGCGGTAGTTTTCTCGTCGCTCGAGGACTTAGCGGCGCGGGTAGATGACCCGGATCTCGATATTCAATCCAATGATGTCATGGTGCTGCAAAACGCCGGCCCCAAGAGCGCCGCCGCCATGCCGGAGGCCGGATATCTGCCGATACCGAAGAAACTGGCGCGCGCCGGCTTGAAGGACATGGTCCGCATATCCGATGCAAGAATGAGCGGCACCGCCTATGGGACCATCATCTTGCATGTCACGCCGGAGGCCGCGGTCGGCGGTCCCTTGGCGCTGGTCCGGACAGGCGATCGCATTCGGGTAAGTGTAAAAAATCGCTCTCTCGACTTGTTAGTCGACGAGACCGAATTGGAAAGACGCCGAGGTGAATTGCCAGCGGACAGGATTCCGACCCATGCTCGTGGGTATCAAAAACTCTACTACGACACAGTCCTTCAAGCGGACGGCGGATGTGATTTTGATTTCCTGAGAGATCCGAAGTTGTTGTGACATTCAAGAACGTCTCATCGGGGTGGGTGCGCGGATCTCGCGGCGTGCCGAGCGCCAAAGGACATCTGGCTCCTTGTTCGGCAAGCCCAGGAATGCCAAGTAATCTTTCTTTCCAACGAGTATCGTAGTTTCATGCCACCCATGACCCCAATGCTCTATTTCCTGATCGAAAGCGCGGGGCGCGAATTAGATGCGCGCTTGCTTATGGCCATTGACGCCGCCCGCCGTGGGATCGATGTGGTGATCGGGCAACAATGGCATCTGATCGAAAATCTCGGAAACATGCCTCGAGGTGTCGTTCTATTTAAGACAATGGATAAACGACAATACGGCGGCATGGAAAGAGTCGTCGACCGACACGGCCACTTGGCCGTTGTATGCCATGAAGAGGCGCTAGGCGTTTCGGACGTCGATTTCGTGGGTCGAGAAATCTATGTTCCAATCATTGATAAATGTGAGTTGCTATTGGCCCAAGGCGAGGTCCATCGTCAATCCATCGAGGACCGAACCCAATTGCCCAAATCCAAAGCGCCAGTCGTTGGCAATCCAAGGATGGACCTCCTGAGGCCTGAGTTCCGATCGTTGCTGGAAGCGGAAGCCGCTGAAATCCGTCGCAAGGCCGGACGCCCCATTGTCCTTTTGAACAGCAACTGCAGCGGCGCCAATCACGCGTGGTTCAACGTTCCACAATATAAGAATCTTTGCCGACAGATCGGCTGGATCGGTGATGAAGGAGACGCGGAAAGCGAACTCCTGTTCGATCGCCATATAAAATACGACCTCGCGAATATGGAGGCTCTTCGACTCACCGCGCGCGACATCGCGGACAGAATGCCGGAGGTCCTGGTTCTCGTTCGGCCACATCCGAACGAGGATCTCAACTTTTGGGTGGATACCTGTCGCCCATTCCCGAACATCAAACTCTCCCGTCAAGGATCCCACCTACCCGTCATGTGTGCGTCGGAAGTCATGATGAGCGCTGGTTGCACGACCGGCTTCGAAGCGGAACTTCTGGGTGTTCCGGCGATATCCATCAGAGCTGGGGATGGCCACGATTTCATGTTCAACATTTTCGCGACGAACTTCGTGAATCTCGTCGCCGACGGCGCCCGGGACGCGGCGGACAAGGCCGTTAGGGTATTGACCGGCGATCGGTCCGAAATCGATCGCGACAGAGGCACACGACGAAAGTTCGTCGATAAGTTGATAGTTGGAATGGAGGGTAAATTTAGCTTCGAGAGGATCATCGACGAACTGGCGGCGCTGATCGAGCGCCATTCCACGACGAGAGTTGCTAACGGATGGCGGCCAACCGAGGAGTTCGTTGCCCGGAAAAGTGCCGAGGTTACCGACTACATGGAAGAAAAAGCCGCGTATGACATTAATGACGTGAATGAACGCCTTAAGAAATTCGCCGCCGCCTTGAAGATAACCGGGACGTTCAAGGCGATAC
>JADHLJ010000042.1 GCA_016780745.1 Alphaproteobacteria bacterium
CAGGGCACGCGAGCGTTGTCTGGCGATCATGGAACTCGAGCGGTTTCAAAGTCGCAGCATCGCGATGTTCAACCGGACGATGTTGGTTCTCGGCCTTCCCTTGCTGGGTTTCGGCGCAGTTTTATTTGTCCGGCGGCGGAAATCACTGACACCGAAAGGCAAATGATTGAATGGCCAAGCCTCTCGACACCTCGCCACCAAGAGCCTGGCAGCGGATGCTGAGCGGTCGCCGCCTAGACCTGCTCGACCCATCGCCGCTCGATGTGGAGATCGAGGACATTGCCCACGGTCTCTCGCGGGTCGCTCGCTGGAATGGCCAAACCGAGGGCGAGCAGTCCTATTCAGTCGCCGAACACTCCTTATTGGTGGAAAGCCTGGTCGTTCAGCTCAAGGATACAACACCGATCAAGTGGCGGCTCGCCGCGCTTTTGCACGACGCGCCCGAATACGTCATCGGCGACATGATCAGCCCCTTCAAGGCCGTCATTGGCGACGCGTACAAAGCCGTGGAGACAAAACTTCAGGCGGCGATCCACATTCGTTTCGGGTTGCCTGCCGAACTCCCCCTTGAAATCAAGGCCCTCATAAAACGCGCCGACCGGATTTCAGCCTCTATCGAGGCAACCCAAATCGCCGGTTTTTCGGAGTCGGAGGCGCGCCGGCTGTTTGGGCGCTCGAAGGTCGGAACAGGCGTGACATTGGCGCCGTCGGCGCCCGATGAAGCCAAGCAACGGTATCTGCGGCGTTTCGCCCAACTCTGTGGTTGAAATCACCATGCGGTATCGCGGAGATTGTTTAAGGCGGGCCGACGATGCTAGGGTTCTAACCCTCAAATGGGGGCCACCAGTTCGGGATCGGACCGCGTGCTCCAATAGACGGAAATATTAAGTGGTTCGATGCTAAGCGGCTCTCAAAAAAAGAAAAAGAAAAAGCTCTCCCCGATTCTTGATCAGATCATGAATGGCGGACCGAGTACGGCTCTCAACGTATCGCGCGGGACGCGAGCGATGACCGAGGGGACGCCGTTTTTCGAAACCTCGGCGCTGAACCGTTGCATCATCTTCAAATATCCCAACTTCAGCGTTGAGATCGGGGGCGAAGCCTCGACGGATTACAACGCAAAGGACTCGGCGCTGTCCGAGGAACGTCCGGTCGAGACCGCGATCTATATTCCCAATGACGACGAATTTCTTCAGGACGGCGGTTACGCGATCTATATCCGCCAGAAGGGCTCCGAGGAACTCCTGCAACGCTATGTCGGCGTGTCCCAAGACGCGAACTCACAAGGGATGATCAACGATCTCGCCAAGCTCAAGACCATCGATGAAATTCCTTCGCTAGATCCGTTTCTGCTGAAAACGGCGTTTGAACGCGACAAGATTGAGATCGATCCGGCCTATCTCGCGGTCGGCGACAAGGAAGAGCAGGCGATCAAGCGCGTAATTAGTGACAAGGTCCGTCCGATCGTCTCCAAGGCGCTCGGTTTCGACGCCAAGGGCTCGAACGACAAGTCCCAGCGATTCATCGATGCGATCTGGGACCCGAATATTCCCGAGGCCGCCCTGTTCATTGAGGCGTTCAAGATCGACAAATCGGAAGTCGCCAACGTCTTCAGTGCCTGGAAGGGAGTCTCGTTTTATCAATACCAATTCGGTCGCAACCGGGCGCTGATCGCCGAAATCTTGAAATGGTTCAAGTCCGAGCAGTCGATTCCCATCGATTTCCGACAGAACAAGCATTTCGCCGAACAACAGAACATGTTCAAGGCGGCGATCCAGAAACGGATGATCAATATCCTTTCCAACATCAATCAAATCTTCAAGGATTTCGATGGATGCTATGCCAAATTCACCGATGATGGCGATCCGATTCCCTTCCGCAATTTCCTGGTGACGTCACATTTCCGATACTGGATTCTCGGTTATTGCTGCACGTCTCTTTCCCATTGTCGGAACATTTTCGAACGCTATATGGATGGCAGCATCAAGGGACAGCTGACTTTTGAGCAGATCGCCGAGATGCTGACTAACATGGACGGCACGCTCAGTAGCCAATCCACCATGTCCTCGGACCTTGAATAAATCCCGCCGGGATTTGAATTCTTTCGATTTTTCCGCCTAGAAGGTAATCTTTAAACATCGTGGGCGCTGGCGCCGCGGACGAGTTCGCGAGGACTTGTCGGCGCGCCGCTGGCGGGATATTGCACGGACCTGAATTTATGATCGGGCGGTGAATTGAGCGGTAGCACTACGGTCAGCAGCCGGTTTTGGCCCGCCACGTTCCATGAACGTGGCGTCTCCGTGCCGTTTACGACGCCATCCGTCGCATTCTCCCGGGTTCGGGGCGACGGACGCGATGGCTTGGAAGTTCTGGTACCGGGACTTTCGGGCAGCCAGGGTGTCTATGTGATCCCATGGCGCGGGCTGCGCGACATGTTCAAGATGACCGTTCATGATCGCGCCCTGCATGAGGAGATCGAAGGGCTCGAGGAAGCCACGCCCCAATCGGTGAGAGGCGCTGTTTTAAACGTCGCCGCTGGCGGCCTAGCCGGCCCCAAGGCCCGCGAAGCCGCCTTGATCGCGCAGCAGAAAGAAGAAGACGACAAACTTCGCGCTGGTTTTCATCTGATCGGGGCGGTTGTCGAAAATCTGTCCGGGTCCGCGCTGCAGGTGACATTGAACGAGGTCGCCACCGAGGAAGGCCAGCGCGAGGTGCGAAACATCCTCAACCGAATCGCCGACCACCTCGGGCTCCCAGCGTCGACAATGCACGATCGCATGGATGCCTGGGCCGGCGTGATCGCCAATATCGGCGTGCCCAATATGCCGAACAAGTGCCGGGTCAGGCGCGCGATGGACAGCATCCAAACCTTTTCGGAAACCATCGGCATTTGGGGCGATCAGACTTTCACCGCCAACAAGGACAATGGCCGCGTCATCAACAGTATCGCGTTTGAGACCCTCGGGGTGATCAACACCTATCTCGCAACGCTTGATAAGTTCACCGAAATGTCCGGTGACACGCTGAAAAACTGGCCAAAAGCGGGCGAAAATGTCGCCGCTCTGGCACAAAAGGCGGAATGGTTGCTCGACGGCTGGGACAGTCTCGTGGCGCTGTGGGACAGCTCGGTGGACGAGCCGGCGCACGTGTTGGACACAGTGGTTGGAGACATCTTCAGATTGTTGCCCCTAGCGCCCCGGGACGAACTCGACACCCGCCGCCGCGAGCGTTGGGCGGAGTTCGAAAAGTCGATCAACATGGCGCAGAAGAACGCCGAAAGAAAAGGTTCCTCGTCCATCGATCTGGACGCTATGCTTAGGCTGGAAAAAACCAAGTACCGAGCGCTTTGAAGAAATCGCCCCCATGAGCGACAGCCCAGCCGGCGGCCTTGATGCCTTGCAAGAACATCTGTTCCGCATACCGGAACAGGAGTTCAACGCGCTTGTCCAAGAGTTGGAGCAGCGACGGCTGAACGAGGCGCGGGCGAACAAGATCGCCTTGATCATGCGGTTTCTGCGCCCTCGGCTCGCGATCCTGAAGCCGCGACGCCGGATGACGTTACTGCGGATGATGTGCACGCCGTTCGAGGACATTCTCTACAATCCCGGCTCGCCCCGAAAGGCTATCGGCAAGATCCCGCGCAACGCGTTGAAATCCGTGTGGGACCTTCTGGTGGAGAATGCCGACGCGAACCGACTGCGGCAATTCGAGGAACAACTCGCCGCGATGCCGATGGAAGAGCAGACCAAGGACGCCATGCTCGAATTCGGACGCGAGTTCTGGCAGTTCTGCGCCTACGCCCTGCGCGGTGTGATCGTCGTGGCG
This sequence comes from Alphaproteobacteria bacterium, assembly GCA_016780745.1. Lineage (GTDB taxonomy): Bacteria > Pseudomonadota > Alphaproteobacteria > Thalassobaculales > Thalassobaculaceae > JADHLJ01. The sequence goes on from JADHLJ010000042.1 coordinate 3,826, forward strand.
GAGGGATCGACCCGCCTGCGTCGCGAGCTGATCGACAAGATGGGCGACGACAATCATTTCGCGTCGCTTAAGGAAGTCGTCTCCATGCTCGAAGTCGCCGAGCCGATCATGACCTTGCGCGACAATCTTTCCCAAGGCCCCATCGACGTCGTCAGCAATCGCGATTTGGACGCCATCATCTCCGCCTTTACCGCGGTTAACGCCCAGGGCCCCAATTACCAGGAATGCGTAATCTACGTCATTTTGGCCCGGCTGGCGGACATGGCGTCGATCACCGATGTCTTCCAGCGAATCGATGACGCCGGCGCGGGGTCCGTCATCACCCATGTCTCCGATACGGCCGCCCAGGCGATGGTCAGCCAGATCGAGGACCAAATTAAGGATATGGATGACGACATCGAAGTCGCCCCCGATCGGGAAACCTTGGCACGCCAAGCCGGCGACTATGTCGGCACTCTCGCCGGCGCGGCCAAGGCAATCGGACAAACCGGGTCTCGTCAACAGTCGCGGCGGGTCGGTCAAGTGCGGGGCGAATTGGCGGATAAGGTTCGGCTGAACGTTCTGCAAGAAGGTGACGAGGCCACGGCCGCGTTGTTGACCACCCTGCTCGCCGCCAGTTTCTCGGATTTCGATGACGACGACGACCCGGCCGCCGAGCAAGAAATGCTGGAGAAGATGCAGGACCGTATCGTCTCCTTGCGCGTTGCCGAACGTTACGCGGATGATATCGGACTTGGCGGCGAAGTGGAGCAACGCCTGGCCGACATCGAGACCGGGCTTTCCAAGCGCGCGGACAAACTGCTCGGCACGCTAAACATCGGCAGCAATCGGTCCAAGGCCGAAGCCGATCTCAACAGCACGGTGCGACTGCTCGAGCTCATCGCCGGTCCTGAATCCGCCGACGAACTGCGGCTCAAGGGCTTGCGCCTGTTGGACGGCGAATAGAGTCAATTCATTACGTTAAGTTATGCGGGCACCGCTCCGAGCACTCTTTGTTCGCGAATCGGCCAATGCACGATACCCGAAAACACGCCCAGGCCAACGGAGATCCACCAGACGAGGTCGTAGGACCCCAGTGCGTCAAACACATAGCCGCCGAGCCATGCCCCAAGGAACCCACCGACCTGATGGCTCAGGAAGACGAGCCCGAACAACATGCTCATGTATCGCGGCCCGAAAATATCGGCGACCAATCCCGAGGTCAGAGGCACCGTGCTCAACCACACCAGCCCCATGCTGCCGGCGAAGATATAGACAAGCAATTCACTAGGCGGCAGCAGCACGAAGCCGGTCATCAGCACCGCGCGCCCGAAATACAGCCCACTCAGCAGATACTTCTTGGGGAACCTTCCGCCGAGGAAGCCGGCCAGCAGCGACCCGATAACATTGAACAATCCAACCAAGCCCAAGGCCCAGGCCCCGGTCTCGGCGGAAAGGCCGATATCAACCACGAAAGACGGCAAGTGTACCGCGATATAGGCGACGTGAAACCCGCAGACGAAGAAGCCGGCGGTCAGAAGCCAGAAACTCGGAATCGCGAAGGCCTCTCGCAACGCCTCCCGGATCGACTGATCAGGGACATCGGAGGCCGACGGCTTGGGGCGTGCCTTGATGAACACGAGGCCAAGCGGCAACATCAACAGCGCCAAGACCCCCATAATCAACGCCGACTGGCTCCAGCCGACCGATGAGAGGAGCGCCTGGCCCGCCGGGACGATCAGGAATTGACCAAGCGACCCAGCGGCACCGGTCACGCCAAGCGCGAAGGAGCGCTTCTCCGGCGGAAACAGCTGACCGACCGCGCCGAGGATGATGCCGAAGGACGTTCCCGCCAGCGCCGCGCCGACCAGGATGCCGGCACTAAGATGGAACAGCCCTGGCGTGTCTGAATACCCCAACAGGATCGTTCCGACCGCATAGAGGACCGAGCCGATAGCAATGGCCTTGAAGGGTCCATATCGATCAGCGAGCGCGCCGGCGAAGGGTTGGGCAATGCCCCAAACCAGATTCTGAATTGCCAATGAAAGCGCGAAAACCTCGCGACCATAGCCGAATTCAATGGAAATCGGACCAAGATAGAGGCCAAACCCAGATCGAATGCCGAAGGCAAGCGCCGCGATGATACCGCCCATGATCAGCGCGAGATAGGCAAGGCGCATATTGACCTCACCCATATCGCCCGGCCCCGCGATCGATCCCGAGGCACGGCCCCGGGTTTCGGGAGGCTTAGTCTCGGTGCTCGATCGTTCCTTGAACCGAGAGAGACGAGCGCTCATCGCCGCGATCTCGTCGTTTGATATCCCGTCACCCGCGCCGAGACTCAATTCCATGCCGGCTACCGACCCCGTGTCCGTCGGCGCTCCCTCGGTCACGGCAAAATCAACGGCGAAATCAACGGCGCCTGGATCCATGAAGAAAAGCTGCTCGTAGGCCCAGGCGTTGTCGGATTCCTCAAAGCGCGCCCCGACGATCCGCACACCACCACCCAGCGTCGCCATACGGTCCGCCAGCCCATCGGTTAGGACCGAGACAACCTCGGCCTGCTGTACCGTTTCCCACGTCGAGCCGACGCTCCGCTGCAGATAGTAGAATTCAAAATTCCTGGCCATGGCCTTACTCGCTGGAAGCCTTCAAAATCTTTCTATATTCCGACCCCCGAGGAGGTTGGGCGGGCGATACTATCCGCGCCGACTAAGAAAAGCACGGGTATCCGGTTCCCGGCGTCCCCCTTGCCCGTATCACGGTGTGCGACCGTCGCGTCGATCACGCTTGATCCACCCGTCCCCCGCGCCTTAGTCTCCCACTTTCGTTCGTGGAGGCGGGTGGCGCAACACTCCATGATCGCACGGCATACTTGCTCTTATCGCACGAAAGGAGCGGCACCATGGCCTCCCCGAAATACGCCTCGCTTGATGGAGAGATCGTCGCCTGGGACGACGCGCGGGTTCATATCGCCTCGGCCGGCTTTAAATTCGGCACCGCGGTTTTCGAGGGCCTGCGTGGCTATTGGAACGCCGACGAGGAGGAGATGTATCTGTTTCGGATGGCCGAGCATATGGACCGCCTCACCTTCTCCCAGCGCTTCATGCGCTTCGATGAGCTTCTCACTCCGCAAACCGTGACCGAGAAGACCCTGGATCTTATCCAGGCCAATGGTTTCAAGGGCGAGAACCTGCATATCATGACCACGGCCTATGTTTCGGGCCAGGGTGGTCCAGGCGTTTGTGGCCCAATCGGGCTGGCGATCACCGCTCAGGAACGCCCGCGAAGCGAGCGCGTCATCAGTGGCGTCACCGCCCAGGTAAGCTCATGGATGCGGGTGCCGGACCAAGCCATGCCGATGCGGGTGAAGTGCAACGCCAACTACAATAACGGTCGCCTGGCGACGGTACAGGCGGTGGCCGATGGCTACGATACCGCGATTTTCCTCAACAGCCGCGGCAAGGTTTCCGAGGGGCCGGGCATGTGCTTCTTCATGGTCCGTGATGGCGTGCCGATCACCCCGTCGGTGACCAACGACATTCTCGAAAGCATTACCCGCGAGACCGTGCTTGAGTTGATCGAGGAGATCTTTGGGGTGGCGCCGGTGGAGCGCGATATCGACCGCTCGGAGCTGATGGCCGCCGACGAGGCGTTTTTCTGCGGCACCGCCTGGGAAGTCACCCCGATCCTCGGCATCGACCGGGTGGCGGTCGGTGGCGGAGATATCGGGCCGATGACCAAGCGCCTCCAGGACACTTTCTTCGCGGTTTCGGACGGCACCAGCGGCACCCATCCCGAGTGGCGCATGCCGGTTTATGGAACAGCGGCGGCCAAGGCGGCGGAATAACCGGACCGGTAACGGCTCAATGATAAGCGGACGTGGTGGAATAGGTAGACACAGCAGACTTAAAATCTGCTTCGCGTAAGCGAGTGCGGGTTCAAGTCCCGCCGTCCGCACCACCGCGCTTTCGCCAGAAAGCGCGGGATCACAAGAGATATCGACGGACGACAGTGGATTGCACCGCGATCCGCGAAAGCGCTCCAGGTTCACATTCCAAAATTGCACACCGCGCTTCAAGCAATCAAAATTTATCTATTATGAGATTAAAAATACGAATAAAAAACTATTAACTCACCGATGCCATTGATCAAATTTTATTATAGAACCAAAAAGTAAAAATTTATCGGGAGATTTATCTTTTTCTGAACCATCCTTTTTTCTCGTAGCGATGCGGAGCCAAGTGCCGCAGAATGCGACCGTGAGGATAGTGGATCCAGCGAGGAGCGTCGCGCGATGAAAATGTCACCATGGTTCGGGTTATTAGTCGGTTTTCTCGGCCTCTCCTCCAACGCCCTCGCGGCGGACCGGACGCTTACCGTGACCGCGACGGGATTGGTCCCGACAAATGTCTTTCTATCCCTGAACGGCATGAATCATCCGCAAGTTCCTTGTGTTCTCGCGCCATCGAATTCATGCGTCATTTCCTTCCCCGGGTCGGGCCAGGGAATGCTTCAGTTTGGCGAGGCGGCGGGGACCATTCGGTTGAGCGGGACCGGGCTGTGCGCCGGCGCGAGCACCGCGGCCGTGCCGGTGACAATTCCCGCGTCCGGCACTCTCACCTGTGGCATCAAGGGCATTGAGAATTCACTCAAGGTCACATCCGACGCCGCCGCGAGCATCGCCGTGGATGGCCAACCGAAATGCGCGATCAGCAATACCAGCCCTTGCGAGTACGACAACCTGGCAACGGGAACGACAACCTTTACGGTTACGCCCGCGGCCGGCTCCTATTTGAAGAGCGCCGCCGGAATCTGTGGGGCGATCATGCCCGGCGTGGGCGCTCGCTCAACGACCTTCCCGATCACCAAAGGTGCCCAGCAGACCTGCTCGCTCGCCCTGGGCAGCCCCTATTTCACGGTCTCCGCGTCGGGTTCCGGACTGACCAGCCTTACCGCCGGCTCCAATGCCTGCCTGGTGGGAGATCTGGCGGCGCGTCCACAGGTCTGGGCCTGTCCCTACGGACAGAACGGCGAGACCGTGTCGCTTACCCCCGGCGTCGCGACGGGAATTGTTCTGGCCGGCGGTAGCGGGGCCTGCGCGGGTGCGTCGCCAACCGGAGCACCCTTTGATGTGGTGGTGACCTCGAACACCATCAAATGCGATTTGGTAACCGGCTCGAACGCACCCGAGAATGGGTTGTGGAGCGCGGGATCCGGCAATTATCTCACCCTGGCGAGAGATCCCGCGGCGAAAGCCCGAAATAGTGTTTTCGGCGCGGCGATGACCTACGGGATGGACGGAAAACCGCTCTGGTACATGCTGAACGCAACGTGGGATCAGGCGGCCGGTGGCTATCTCGGGACGGCGAGCGAGTTCACAACCGGGTCGAACGGCAACGCCGCGCCCCGCATGAAGGCGATTACCGCGAACATAAGCCTGACCTTTGAATCCGAGACCAAGGGCAACTTGGTCTGGAACAAACGGCCCGTCGTGGCCGGACAATCGGCCAAAACCATCGCGATTACCCGTCATGCCCAGGGCGGCAACACGCCGCCTTTCAAGGCGCCGAATGGCGGGGCCGGAACCGGCTGGTACGCCATGGCCGCGCCCTTGGTCGAAGGCGAGCGAGGTTATTTCGTTGAAGCGCAAACCGGCGCCGGCGGCAATACGGCCGTTATCGTCATCCATGGCTATGATTCGAGTGGGGTCGCGCGATGGCGCGCCTCCGCCCTTGCCGGGACCTCGCTGACGGCGGGCTCGGGGCTCGTGCTCTCGGCCCCGATGCTCAAATTCATGGGGGGCTCTCCCATCGGCGCGGCGTCGCCCTCGGCACCCACGCCCGCGACGGATGGCGCCGTCACCGCGACCCTTTCCCCCGGCAAAGTCGATGTCGCGGCATCCTCCACGGGCGTCCCAACCGGGTCCTTCACGCCTTATCAAGGCTGGGGCCTCGCATCGAGCCCGTATTGGGTGAGTTTGTTGAACAACGACACATTGCTCACCGCCCCCTATGTCACGTTCTTTCCGGGGAGCACCTCTTCCGGCGGGTTCAAATACATCCCAACCAGCGGCGCGACCGCGGGACAACTGACCGACTTTCCGAACTACACATCGGTCCTGCTATCCGACCTGGATAACGCCGTCCTGCTGGCATCGTCCCTCAACCTGGGCGGCAACCTCTATTTCTCCGAGGCAGGTCTCCAAGTATCAACAGGGAGCCAAAACCCGGCCTGCGTCGCGATCTCTCCGAGCAATCAGCAGGCGCCCTCGCCGGTTTCCACCGGTGACTGCAACTACAAAACCCGTTGGCAATTCGCCGAATTGGGCGGTGTCTACGACATCACCTACATCAACTTTTACTCCGTCCCCCTGTCGATCAATCAGGGGGCGCTGTCCTATGGGGAGATCACCAAAAGCGGCGCGACTTTCTCGGGATTCAAAACAGCGCTGGGCAACCTGACGACGACGGCGCAATCGGCTTTTGTGACATCCAACGGTAAATTCGTGCGCGCCAACAGCCCGGCGAATGCCGGCGCGACCCTGAAGGACTATCCGAGCCTGTCCGGCTATCTTGGCGCGGCCTTCTCGACTTCGGGAACACCGACAACCGCGATCTCGATCAGCAACGCCTACAGCGCCACGACACCGGATGCGAAATCGACGATTTGCACGAAGAACGCGGGCAAGGCCTTCGCGGCGCAAACCTATTCGGCCAGCGTAACCTATGACGCGACGAGTAAGGCGCTAACCATCACCGGCACCGCGTCGGCCGCCGGCGCCTTCACGATCAAGGGGTGGACGCCGGTCGCGAGCCCGCCCGCGACCTGCAAGGGGAGCATCGGCGCGAAAACCACATGCTACGACACCGGGGTCTCGCCGAAAGCATTCTCGCAAGCGATCTACACGGCGGTGCTTAATTATTCCGTCGACAACCCCGCCTGTAGCGCATCGGATGTCGAAAGCAACGGCGCGAACGATGTGTTCTCGGCGGTGGTGCGCGACATGCTCGTGGGTCTCGCCAGCGGTTTCGTGAACAGCGCCGAGCCGAGCCCCACCGGAACGGCGCCGGCGACCACCTACGGCACCATGAAAAGCAGCCAATGGTCGGCGGACGCGGGCAAGCTGTTCGGCGGCGTCCAGAAGACCAGCCCGTATTACAACACTTGGGCGGGCGCCGTTTATGACACCTTCGGCAGCCGGGTCTATGGCTTTCAGTATTCCGACTTCTTCACCTCGGACGGCCCGATCGGCAACCCGCAGTTGTCGCTTCGCCCCAGCATGCCGGCGCAGATCGTCGTTTTGCAGGAGTAATCGACGGACGATATCCGAACATTCCGAGACCCTTTGGGCGCTAACCTAGAGCGCCCAACGCGGCTTTGGCTTTCTCGGCGGCGCCATCCCAGGTCCAGTTTTGGGCAATGTGCGCCGCCGCCCTTGCTCCCACGGCGCGCGCCTCGTCGCGGTTCTCGTAAATCCGGCGCATGAGACGACGAAGCTCGGCGAAGTCAGGCTCCGACCACATCCCATAATCCCCATCGGCCATGGTCACCGGCATCCAGGGACAGGGCGCCAGATTCCAGGCCAAGGGGTAGCCGGTATCGGTGGTCATGAAGTCGGCGGGACCGCTGTAATGGGTCGCGATGACCGGCAGCCCGCAAGCCATTGCCTCGGAGATCGGCAGCCCCCAGGGGTCTGATCGGGTCGGGAATACCCCGGCATCGGCGGCGGCGAGTACGCCCGCCATCCTCTGATTATCAATCCCGTCGCCAAGGAATGTTAGCTGATCGAGGCAGGAAAGGTTCATGGCCCTTAGTTCCGCCGCGATGTTGATATCGGGGCGCTTGGGATTGGCGCAACTGAGGATCAGCCTTGCGCCCGGGTCGCCGGCGAACTCAGCGTCGAAGGCCCGCAACAGATCCGTCGTGCCCTTGCGATGCTGCCAGCGCCCGACATGAATAAATTTGAAACCCTCGAGAGCGGCGATTGCCGGTTCGGGCGTGACCCGTGGATTGAAGACCGAGACGTCCATGCCCAAGGGAACGACATCGACGACATCCGCCGCGAATCCGTTCTGGACCATCATGTCCTTGGCCTGGTGGCACGGCACCCAATACCGGTCGGCCTCGCGCAATGGCTCAAGCCAACTATCGGGAAGCTTGGTGGTCTCCCAAATGACATAGACGATCTTGAAGCCGGGCATGCCTCGAAGATGAGATGTCTGGTCACCCCAGCAGAATAGAATATTGGCGAGATCGCGGTTCTCTCCATGGCTCCTGACCTCAGGCGCGACGGTCACCCATTCACCGTGTTGTCGCGGCAGCGCCGTGCGATAGACCGGCATTCGGCGCGCCAAGGCTTCGGCGAAGTAGCGGGTAAGGACATTGTAGCCCTCGGTGCCCTCGAACCAGCCGAGTATATGCGCGGCGGAAATCGTCATCACCGGTCCAATCATCAATCGCGGGCGGGAACCTGCGACGGCGGCGCGCTAGGGTCAAGCCACATAACCAGGGACGGCCCGACGCGTGAATTAGCGTCTATCGGCTGGGTTCGGGTTCGCTTGATCTGCTAGGCTTCGCGTGGATACAGACAAATTTCAGCCAGCGGACGCCATCATGACAGAGTCGATCTCCAACCAACCCGCCGCCGTCACTAGCCTGCGCGACTGGCTGGACAGGATGCGCGCCAATGGCCGTCTCGCGACCGCCAAGCCGGGCATCCCCCTGGCCTTCACGCTCGCCGCGCTCGCCAAGCGACTGGATGGCGACAAGGCCGTCCTGTTTCCAGAGCCCGATGGCCATCCGATCTCGGTAATCTCGGGCATTGTCTCGCGCCGGGAGTGGATCGCCGAGGCAATGGGCGCCGACGGGGACGGGTTGCTGGACCGATTTCGCGACGCGGTGCTCAATCCCCTGCCCTGGGAAGAAACCGAGGACGCGCCGGTCCAGGAAGTCGTCCATCGCGACGCCATCGATCTTACCTCGGCGCTCCCGATCCCGACCCATAACGAGCATGACAACGGCGCCTATATCACCGCCGGACTGGTGATCGCCCGTAATCCCGAGACCGGGGATCAGAACGTCTCCATCAACCGTCTTCAGGTCAGCGGCCCGGATAAGCTCGGTATATTGATCCTGCCGCGTGACCTGCATCGCTTTTACGACGCGGCCGAAACCAAGGGCGAGGCCCTGCCGGTCGCCATCGTCATTGGTGTCGATCCCATGACCTTGCTGGCGAGCCAAGCGATCCTGCCGATCAATCATGACGAGCTTATGGTCGCGGGGGCGCTGATGGGACGGCCATTGGATGTCGTGAAATGCGTGACCAATGACGTGCGGGTTCCGGCCCAGGCGGAGATCGTCATCGAGGGTCGCCTGCTACCGGAGGTCCGGGAGATCGAGGGGCCGTTCGGCGAGTTTCCGCAATATTACGGCCCCGCCGGAAAGCGACAGGTGGTCGCGGTCGACGCGATCACCCACCGCGGCAAACCACTGTTCCACACCATCGTGCCGGCGGCGATGGAGCATTTGCTGTTGGGCGCAATCCCGCGAGAAGCCTCATTGATCGCCTTTTTGCAACGAAGCTTTCCCAGCGTGGTGGATGTCCATCTCTCGCGCGGCGGGGTGTGCCGCTACCACTTGGCCGTGAAGATCGCCAAAAGATGGGAGGGCGAGCCGAAAAACATCATCATGGGCGCCTTCGCCGGGCACGCGGACATCAAGCAGGTCACCGTCGTGGACGAGGATGTGGACGTGCATGACCCAACGGCGGTCGAATGGGCCGTGGCGACCCGCTTTCAAGCGGCCAGTGACCTGGTCGTCGTGCCCCGCGCCCAGGGCTCGCGTCTGGATCCATCCGCCGAAAACGGCCTGGTCGACAAGATGGGTCTAGACGCCACCAAGCCGCTCGCCGCCGATGCGTTCCAGTACACGGTCGTCCATGTGCCGGGAGAAGACGATCCGAAGATTGAGGAAGATTGGCTTGAAGTTTCATAAATTGTGAACGATATGGTCTAATTATATTGCAATTAGGAACAATTGCACTATCTTGCCGATAATCGTTTGTCGGAGGACCGTGCCGTGAATCCCATCCTGGAATGCTTTCGCGATACCTGCGCCGCCGCCGTGAGCAACCATCGCGCACCGTCCGATATCGTTCGCGCGCTCGCGCCAACGATGGGAGACCTTGCCCGACGGGCCGATGATTTCCTGGAACCCCGCCATCGCCGCGGCGAGGCCGACGGATATACGCGAAATCTGGTCTTCGGCTCAGAGGAAGAAGGTCTCTCGCTCTACGCGATCGTTTGGCGCCCCGGGCAATGGACTCCGATCCACGACCACGGAACCTGGGGCGTGGTCGGCGTCGTCGAGGGTCTGTTGGAGGAACAAGCCTTCGTGCCGGCCAACGATACCGGCGATGAAAGCACCGAGACCCGGATCAGCCTCGCGCCCGGTGGCCTCGTGCTTCTACCGCCCGGCGCCGTCGCCACCTTCGTGCCGAACCCCGATCATATCCATCAGACCGGCGTCGCCGAGGACCGCCCCGCGACGCTAAGCCTGCATCTCTATGGGCGCATGCTAAACGATTTTCACATCTACGACCGGGCGGCGGGCACCAGGAAGCTGATCAAGGCGGACCATTCCTAGGCGAGGCAAATGCCTGCCTTCACGCCTCATTCGTAACTGCGGGCATCCTCGATAACCACGCCGTCATTGGCCAACGACCCAGGCGCTACCAACGCAACCTCGCCGCGCAGCTTGGTCACCGCTTGAATCGATTCCTTTAGCGCGCCGGCCAATCCCTCGCCATGATCCGCGCTCTCCGCATGGAGGGTCATCACATCGTTGCCGGTACGCCCGGTCACGACAAGACGGGCCTTGGCGACTTCCGGATGGCGCTTGATCACGTCGGCGACCTGGCCTGGATGCACGAACATACCCTTGACCTTGGTGGTCTGGTCGGCGCGCCCCATCCAGCCCTTGATCCGGGCATTGGTGCGCCCGCAAGGGCTCATGCCATCCATGATCGCCGACATGTCGCCCGTGCCGAAGCGGACCAACGGATAGGAGCGGTTGAAGGTCGTCACCACGACCTCGCCGACTTCTCCGTCCGGCACCGGGTCGCCGGTGCCCGGGCGCACGATTTCGACGATCACGCCCTCGTCGATGATCATGCCTTCCTTGGCGTCGGACTCATAGGCGATGAGACCTAGGTCGGCGGTGCCGTAGCATTGCAGCACATCGCATCCGAGCGCGGCGATCTCGGCTCTCAGACTTGGCGGCAGGGCCTCACCGCCGACCAGCCCCTTGGTCAGGCTGGAGCCATCGATGCCCATCTCCACCGCCTTCTCGAGTAGAATTTTCAGGAAGCTCGGCGTGCCGGCGTACCGATTGGGTTTCAAATGGCCAATGGCCTGCACCTGGATCTCGGTATTGCCGACGCCACCTGGAAACACCGCGCATCCGAGGGTCCGGCACGCTGAATCGACGAACATGCCCGCCGGTGTTAGGTGATACGCGAAGGTGTTGTGCACGATATCGCCCGCGCGAAACCCAGCGGCATGCGCGGAGCGGGCGAAGCGCCAGGGATCGGCCTCCTTCCCCTCACCCTCGAAAATCGGACCGGGTGACATATAGATATGAGCGAGATCGCCTGGTGCAACCGCTCCCAATCCACCGAGCGGCGGGTTCTCGGCCTGTAGCGTAACCAGATCCGACTTACGCACCACCGGCAATGCCGCCAGCGCCTCGCGTGAGGTGACGGCGGAAGGGCCCACATCCGCCAAGGTCGCGGCGAAGGCGGGAGAAGAGGCCTTGGCATGGGCGATCTGATCCGCCAACGCCGCGCCTTGTTCGCTCGCTCTCTGATCGGCGCTTCGTATTTCCAGGTCGTCGTAGTAATCGCCCGCCATGCGCACTTTCCTCCGTGTCGGGAATGCTCACGTTCGAAAGTTAGCATGGCTCGCCGGATAGCGAAGTTCAACACTCGCCGCCTGGACACGAAAAAGCCGGATCCAAAAGGACCCGGCTTCCCCGAAACCCGCCGCCGTCAGGCGATGGGTCAAACCCTGTCGGACATATTAGTCCAGATAGGTCGCCTTAAGAGCCTGGGCATCGCCCCAGATCTTGAAGCCGTTACGGAAGGCGTAGTAGCTATCCGCGAACTCCTTGAACAGAGCGTCCTTGGCCGATTCCTCGGCAACAACCTCACGCCAAGCCTTCTCGAAGACGGCCAACTGGTCGTCTTTCCAGCGATGGATGGTCACGCCATGCTTGTCCCGCATGGTCTTCATCGCACCGAACTGCTCGGAGTCAGCCTTGGCATGCGTGTAGATGACCTGGGTGTAGGTCGCGCTACGGATCATCTCTTGATAGGCCGCCGGAAGAGCATCGAACTTCGTTTTGTTCATCAGGAACTCGGAAACCGAGGACTGCTGATGCCAACCCGGGAAGTAGTTGTTCTTGGCGATCTGGTAGAAGCCGTACTTGATGTCGTTGGTCGGCATCGAGTACTCGGTCGCGTCAATGACGCCACGCTCCAGGGCCGGATAGATGTCCGCGCCGGCGAGCAGCTGAGTGGACACGCCGATCTTGGTCATCACCTTGGCGCCCAGGCCGAAGAAACGCATCTTCATGCCCTTAAGCTCGCCAAGGTCCTTGATCGGGGCCTTGAACCAACCGGAGGTCTCGGCACCATGCGAGAACGCATCGAAAGCCTTGAGATCATGCGTGGCATAAACCCGGTCACGGATCTCGTTTCCGCCACCGAACCACTTCCAGGACACGAACTCGGTCAGGGCCGGGCCGAAAGGCACCGTGGTCATGAAGGACAGGCCAGGATAACGACCGGCGTGGTAGCCAGGCGTGGTCCAAGCGGACTCGATCGAGCCCTTGGAGGCCGCGTCGAAAGTCTCGAGCGCCGGAACCAGCGCGCCGGGATCAAAGAACTTGATGTCGAACTTGCCTTCGGACATCGTCTTGACGCTGTCAACGAAACGCACACCGGACTCACCGGCGTTCGGCACCTGGGTGCCCCAAGCGCTCTGCATTTTCCATTTAACTTTTTTGGCCGCCATCGCGTCGCCCGCGGCGGCGAAGGCCACGGCGCCGACGAACGTGCCGACCGCCAGGGTCTTCAGAACGGTAGTTGATTTCATGGTATTCCTCCCATCCACGCGTACACGCGACGACGACCGCCGCGCGGGGCATGAAAGTGGAAACCTTAAACAAAGATCGGCGCGGACACAAATCCGCAATTTGGTTAAGCGGTCCGCCATGGTCTCAAGTCACGGCGGCCCGGGCCTTGAAAGCGTCGCTATCCCATTCGCCCCGCTCCATAACCTCTTGGAGATGGCCGGCCGCGTCGAACACGTCTTGATAACCGAGATACAAGGGCGTGAAGCCGAATCGCATGATGTCGGGATCGCGAAAATCACCGATCACTCCTCTTTTTATAAGCGCCTGGACAATGGCATAGCCCTCGGGATGGGCGAAGGAGACCTGACTGCCCCGGATCAATGGCTCCGACAGGCCCGCCTCGCGCGGCGTGACAAGCGTGAAGCCATGCCCCGCGCACCGTTCTTCGACCAGGGAGATGAACAGATCGCAAAGCGCGTTTGATTTCACGCGAAGCTGATCCAGATCGACCTCATCGAAAACATCCAGCGCCGCTTCCAGCGCCACCAGCCCCAGAACACCGGGGGAGGAGCAAACCTGGCGGCGAATTCCCTCGGCCGGCCGGAACTGGATATCAAAGTCGAAGGGCGACGCGTGTCCGAGCCAACCGGTGAGCGGCTGCTCCGCCGCCGCCTGATGCCGCTGGGGAACGAACAAAAACGCCGGGCCGCCCGGTCCGGCGTTCAGATATTTATAGCTA
>JADHLJ010000043.1 GCA_016780745.1 Alphaproteobacteria bacterium
CGCCCGATGTGACGAAGCCGATCCGCTTGCCGTCCTTCCAGACCGGCTCATAGCCCGAGGCATCGGCGTCGGGAGAGGCGACCTCCAGGGTGACCAGGCGTTGCGGCGCGGTGTTGCGTTCCCGCTCCTCCAGGGCCGCGGTCTTGCCGATGAAATCGCCCTTGTTGAAATCGATCCAGCGATCCATGCCGGTCATGCCGGGGGTATAGCCCTGGGTGAATTCGGCGGACCAGATGCCGAAACTCTTCTCCAGACGCAGGGAATTCAGCGCGTAATAGCCGTATTCCCGAATGCCGAGATCGGCGCCGGCCTCCAGCAGGATCTCGCGCAGGGTGATGTGTTCCGAGGCCGCGCAGTTGATCTCGTAGCCCAGCTCGCCGGTAACCGAGATCCGCGCGACCTTGGCCCGGATGAGCCCGACATCCATCGCCTGGCAGCCCATGAAGGGCAGGGCGGCGTGGCTGACATCCTGGTGGGTGAGCTTCTCCAGTACCTTGCGGGAATTTGGCCCCGAGAGCGAGAACCCGACCGTCGCGTCGGAGATATCGCGCACCGCGACATCACCGTCCCGCGCCGGATCGAGATGATCGTCGAACCAGCGCATATGCCATTGCCGGAGATAGTAGGAGCCCATGATCCACCAGGATCCGTCGCCCCAGTTGAAGACCGTGAGATCACCCTTCATCCGGCCTTCCGGCGAGACCATCGGCGAGAGCCGCGCGCGGCCCGGCTTGGGCAGCTTGCCGGCGAGTACCGTGTCCAACCAAGCCTCGGCGTCGGCGCCGGTGATCTCGTAGCGCGAGAACCCGGTGATATCCAGCAGCCCCACGGTCTCGCGCACCGCCTTGCATTCCTCGGCGACGACATCGAAGGCGTTGGAGCGTTTGAGGGTCGGCGTCTCCGTGAAGCCCGGCGGGCCGAACATCAGCGGAATCTCAAGCCCCCAGCTACAACCCCAGAGCGCCCCGGCGGCGTTCAACGCATCGTGCGCCGGTGCTTTCTTCAACGGACGTCCCGCCGGTAGCTGCTCGTTGGGATAGGTCATCACGAAGCGGCGGGAATAGAACTGTCCCGTCGTCTGCTTGATGTATTCCCGGTTCGAGGTGAAGTCGCCGTAGCGCGCGATATCCATCGGCCAGGCATCGGCTTCGGGCTCGCCATGGATCATCCATTCGGCGAGCGACTTGCCCACCCCGCCGCCTTGCAGGAAGCCGGCCATCACGCCGCAAGCCAGCCAGTAGTTGCGCTTGCCCGGCACCGGTCCGACCAGCGGATTGCCGTCGGGCGAGAAGGTGAAGGCGCCGTTGACCCAGCGTTTGACGCCAACCTCCTGGAGCACCGGATAACGCTCAAACGCCATGACCAACTCGTCGGCGATACGGTCGGTATCCTCCTGGATCAGCTCGAAGCCGTAATCCCAGGGCGCGCCGTCGACATTCCAATGCTGGTAATTGGTCTCATAGATGCCGACCAGGATGCCTTGCTGGTCCTGGCGGATATAGGTGAATCCCTCCAGATCCACGGTCATCGGGATCTCGAAGTTAAGCGCCGCGACCTCGGGCACGCTCTCGGTGATCAGATAGTGATGCGCGAGCGGTGAGACCGGCAGCTCCAAGCCGACCATGCGACCGACCTGCTTGGCCCAAAGGCCACCGGCATTGACCACGTGCTCGGCATGGATCGTGCCCTTCTCGGTGACCACGTTCCAGGTGCCGTCCGCGCGCTGGTTTAGCTCCAGCACCCGATTGTGCTCGATCACCGTCGCGCCGCGTTTCTTGGCCGCCCCGGCATAGGCATGCACGGTCCCGGTGGTGTCGAGATAGCCCTCGCGATCGGCCCACAGCCCGCCGATGACACCCTTGGTGTCCATGATCGGGCAGGCGCGCTTGACCTCCTCCGGCGTCATGAGATGGCAATCCTCGATGCCGATGGTCTGGAAGACCCGATAGGCGGCCTGCAGCCATTCCCAGCGATCCGGTGTCGATGCGATGGTCACGCCGCCGGTCATGTGCAGGCCGATATCCTGACCGCTTTCCTTCTCGATTTCGGTAAGCAAGTCGATCGTATAGGCCTGCAGCGCCGCCATGTTCGGGTCGGCGTTGAGCGCGTGTACTCCGCCCGCCGCGTGCCAGGACGATCCGGCGGTCAACACCGAACGCTCGACCAGCGCGACATCCGTCCAGCCGAACTTGGCGAGATGATACAGAACCGAGGCGCCAACCACGCCGCCGCCGATGACGACGACTCTGTATTGTGAGTTCATGGCCGTGCTCCTGATTTGCGCGGGTGTCCGCGGGTGCCATTTCGGCGAACTTTAGGCGATAAATCGGTGTGCGAAAACTCTAAACACGTGTGTCTATGATTTCTTTTTTCGACGCTGTTGGATCACAACCCCGATTGATCAAAACACCCCGTCGAGTTTGACGCGACGCCGCGCCGACGGGGCGGCAGACTTTCACGAAAGCATGGGATGAATGACGGAAAAGGGGTTGAGCAAATGGGACGGGTAGACGGAAAGATCGCGATCGTTACCGGCGGCGCCAATGGCATTGGTCGGGCGGTCTGTCAGCGGCTGATCGAGGAAGGCGCGCGCGTGGTGGTTGCCGATATGAACGCCGCCGCCGGCGCGGCGGTCGTGGCGGAACTCGGTGATAAGGCCGAATTCGTCACCCTTGACGTGCGCGACGAGGATGGCTGGCAAGCGCTCATGGACGGGGTTTTGGCGCGCCATGGCCGTCTCGACATCTTGGTCAACAACGCGGGCATTCTGGCAACGACCCAATACCAGTCGATCGACGATATCAAGCTCGATGAATGGGAGGCGGTTCAGGCGGTGAACGCCAAGGGCGTTTTCCTGGGCTGCCGGGCCGGCGTGAAGGCGATGAAGTCGGGCGGGGGCGGTTCCATCGTGAACCTGTCCTCGATCGCTGGGCTGGTCGCGACGCCGGGGATCGTCGCCTATGGCGCCTCCAAGGGCGCGGTGCGTCAGCTGACCAAATCGGTCGCCATCGACTGCGCCCGTAAAGGCTATGGTATTCGCGTGAACTCGGTTCATCCCGGGTTGATCGACACCAATATGGGGACCGAGTCCATGAGCATGGGCGGCGCCGATCCGGTGGAGAACCGCAAGAAGCGGATCAGCGCCACGCCGATGGGCGAGGCCGGGGTTCCGTTGGACATCGCCAATGGGATCCTGTTCCTGGCCTCGGACGAGGCGCGGCACATGACCGGGGCGGAGCTGGTGATCGATGGTGGGTTGACCGCTGTGTAGGATAGTCGCGGTTTAGCGGGCCCCTCTGGCCCTCAAACCACCGGAACCACCGGTTCCTCGCCGTCCGATTCCTTTTCCCGGTCCTGTTCGAACAGGGTTTCCAACTGAAGCGCGGCTTCCTTGGTGGTTTCGAGCAGTTGGTCGGGGTCGTGGCGCAATTCGGCCTGGTGGTGTAGCAGCGCTTCGTCATGTTCCTCGAAGCGCTGGACGATTTCGTGGCTACGCGCCGCGCTGATGCCGAGGCCCTGCATGGCGTGAACGGCGATCTCCAGGCTGCCGGCGAAGGTCTCGCGCACCACCCGGTCAACACCGAGCTCGATCAGCCGATAGGCGTGGTCGCGGTCGCGGACCCGTGCATAGATCCGGATATGCGGGAAGTGCTGTCGCACCAGCTCGACCAGCGCCACCGAGGCGTCGACATCATCCATGGCCAGAACCAGGACCTCGGCCTGATCGGCGCCGGCGGCGCGCAGGATCCACAGCCGGGTGAGGTCGCCGTAATAGATCTTGTTGCCGAAGCGCCGGACGACGCGGATGCGCTGGAAGTCGTAATCGACCGCGGTGAAGGCGATGCCCTGGGTGTGCAGGATGCGCCCGATGATCTGACCCACGCGTCCGAAGCCGGCGATGATCACCCGGTTCTCGGCATCCTCGATCTTGTCGAACTCGGGAACCGAGTCGCCGCTGGTCCCGCCGGAGCCGGTCCGCGCCGGGAGCTTGTCGCTGAGCCGGTGCAGAAGCGGCGTCGCGATCATGGTTAGCGTGACCACCAGGATCATCAGATCGGCGAAGGGCCGCTCGACCACCTGATTGGCCACGGCGGCGGTGAACAAGACAAAGGCGAACTCACCGCCCTGGGGCAGGGAGAGCGCCAGGCGCGCGGATGTCGTATGCGGCAGCTTGGCCGCCCGCCCGATGATATAGAGCCAGATCGCTTTCACGATCAGAAGCCCGGCGGTCAGCCCGATCACCACCAGGGGGGCGGCGACCAGCAGGCCGAGATTGACCGACATGCCGACGGCGACGAAGAACATGCCCATCAGAAGGCCCTTGAAGGGCTCGATATCGGCGACCAGCGCGTGGCGGTATTCGGACTCCGACAGGACCACGCCGGCCAGGAACGCGCCGAGCGCCATGGACAGGCCGACCACCTCCATCAGCGCCGAGGTGCCGACGACCACGAACAGCGCGGAGATGGTGAAAAGCTCGTTGATGCGGGTCGAGACCACGTAGCGCAGGAACGGCTTGATCAGGAAATGCCCGGCCATGATGACCGCGGTAATCGCGGTGATGGCGAAGAAGAAGCCTTCCGGTCCGCCGGTCGAGACGCCGTCTCCGCTGACCGCCAAAAGCGGCATCAGCGCCAGCAACGGGATGACGGCTATGTCCTGGAATAACAGGATCGCGAACCCGGCGCGCCCGGCCCGGCTGCGAAGCTGACCTTTCTCGGCTAGCATCTGGACGACGATCGCGGTGGAGGAAAGCGCCAGGATCAGCCCCGTGACGATCGCCGTGCCGACGCCGAGCCCGATGGCGATCCCGCAGGCCGCGAGCAGCAGGCCACTGCCGATCACCTGGGCCCCGCCCATCAGGAAGATCGGTCGCCTTAGCCCCAAAAGCCGCGATGGCTGAAGCTCCAGGCCGATCAGGAACAACAGCAGGACGACGCCGAACTCGGAGAAATGCAGGATGTTCTCGACATTACTGACAAAGCCGAGAACGCTTGGGCCGATCAGCAAGCCGGCGGCGAGATAGCCCAGGATCGAGCCAAGCCCGAACCGGCTGAACAGCGGGACCGCGATGACCGACGCGCCGAGAAACAGCGCCGCTTCATAAAGAAGAGTCATGCCGACCGGCCTTGTCTGTTGCTCGGGTCGGGATGTGTCACTGTTCTCGCTTTCGTCTTGGTCGCGGTGAAGCCTGCGCTCCTGGAGGCCGGTTTATCGGGCCCGGAGGCCAATTTATCGGGGCTGCATCCGGATCGCGCCATCCAGTCGGATGGTCTCGCCGTTCAGCATAACGTTGTCGATGATGCTCATCGCCAGCTTGGCGTATTCCTCGGGCAGGCCGAACCGCGAGGGGTAGGGCACCGAGGCCGCGAGGCTGTCCTGCACGTCTTGCGGCATGCCGAGCAGCATCGGGGTTCCGAACAAGCCCGGCGCGATGGTGTTGACCCGCACCCCGTTGCGCGCGAATTCCCGGGCGCCGACGATGGTAAGCGCGTGCACCCCGCCCTTGGAGGCGGCATAGGCGGCCTGGCCGATCTGGCCCTCGAAAGCGGCGACCGAGGCGGTCGAGATGATCACGCCGCGCTCGCTGTCATCCATCGGCTCCAGCGCGGTCATGTCGGCGGCGGCCAGGCGTGTCAGGTTGAACGTGCCGATCAGATTGATCTCGATCACCCGGCGGAAGTTATCCAGCGGCATCGGGCCGTTGCGTCCGACGATCCGCTCGGCGGGGCCGATGCCGGCGCAGTTGATCAGAACCCGGGCGGCGCCATGAGCGTCGCGCGCCTGGGCCACCGCCGCCTCGGCGGAGCCCGCGTCGGCGACATCGCAGGAGATCGCCAAGCCGTTGATTTCCTTGGCGACCGCTTCGGCGGCCTCCATGTTGACGTCGAGAAGCGCCACCTTGGCGCCCGCCGCCGCCATCGCCCGCGCGGTCGCCGCGCCCAAGCCTCCGCCACCGCCGGTGACGATCGCCGCATGTCCCGCGAGTTTCATGCCGTTCTCCGAAATCTGGTCCACATCCCGGCGCCACCAGGCGCGCCGCGGCGGGTATAGCAGATGATACCGATTCAGGCGAGTGGTCAGTCTCGTCGAAGAGATGGGCGGCGCATGGATTTACCGAGCCGGGATTGATAAGATGCGGCGCGCGGCGAGGGGGCATCGAGCGTGGGCCTGGGACGTGGCTATTCGAGGCACGGCCATAAGGGCCGGCCTGGTGTGATCTGGTGGAGGTTTTGGGATGACACCGAACGATGAGGCCGGCGCGCTCGACCACGCGCCGGATGTCGCCGCCTCTCGGGTTGAGCTTCGGGAAATCGTCGAGGAGCTTGATCTCGCCGCCCAAGAGACCGCGGGCTGGCTGGCGCTGTTCCATCGCTCGGCGGTTTGCAAGACCGAGCCCGACCCGGGGCTGGTCGTCGACGATGCCCACGCAACCACCCGTTTCGGACGCTGGTATGCCGAGCGCCGGGGCGCCGGCGTGTTCGACCAGGAGGCGTTCGAGGCCTTGGCCGCGACCCACCAGGCGCTGCTCAATCATGTGGGCATTCTTGCCCGCCGGGCCTGGCTCGACGAGAAGGTGCCGAGCGGGGAATACGACGCTCTGGTGAAGAAGATCCATGCCTTCGAGGATCAATCGCAACGCCTGGCGCGGGCGTTTCGGGCGGCTCTGTCCGATCTCGATCCGCTGACCGGAATTCAGAACCGCGCCAACATGGAGCGCGAGCTGAAGCGTGAGCAACACCGCGCGCTGCGGTCCGGGCGACCGTGCTGCCTGGCGCTGGTCGACATCGATCACTTCAAGAATGTCAACGACACCCACGGCCATCTCGTTGGCGACCAGGTGCTCGCGGCGGTAACGCGAACCCTGGAAGACAGCTTGCGGCCCTATGATTCGATATTCCGGTTCGGCGGCGAGGAGTTTCTTGTGTGCCTGCCGGATACCGGGCCCGAGGAGGCGCGTCTGGTCCTGGAACGCATTCGCAAGAAGCTGCGCGGCGCGGCGCTGGCCATTGGCGAGGATCAGAGCCTGAGTGTCACGATTTCCGTCGGGATCGCCCAGATGGCGCCCAGGCGGCCGGTGGAGGAGATTACCGAGCGCGCCGATACCGCTTTGTATCTCGCCAAGGAAGGCGGGCGTGACCAGGTGCGGGTGTGGACAGCGGAACTCGCGCGGCGGCCCTGAAAAACCCTTTGTGGCGCCGTCCGCGATTTCAGCCTATAACGACGCGCTTTTGATTTAAATCCCCGATGGGATATCTGGAGGACAGGCGGTGCCAATAGAGCGTCAACGCGCCCAGGAACTGGACCATATGGTTCGCAAGATGGGTACGATCGTTTCGGTTTTCGAGATCCGGTGCGACCCGGTGGGCAACAAGAGTTTTAAGGCGTTTCGTGATCTGATGGATGTTTATGTGGACGCGTGCGGCAAGACTCTCGCCGCCGACAAGGACTTCATGGACGAGGGCATTGATCTCGATGCGGACGAGAACCTGCGCGAGCGCTTGAGGGCGGCGTTCGAAAGCGTGTTCGGGGTGGCCCCGGGCGCGATCTAACTGACTCCGGTGCCGCGCCGGGCTTTCCCGAGGCTCGGCATCTTCAAGTCGATCGATCGATGGCTCGCCAGGCGATGTCGCCGCGGCAAAAGCCATCCGGCCAGTCTATCCGTTCGACCGCCGCGTAGGCGCGATCCCGCGCGGCGGCGATATCCGCGCCCAGCGCGGTAACGCCGAGGACCCTGCCGCCATTCGCGGTCACCTGTCCGTGCTCGTCGAGCGCTGTGCCGGCATGAAAGACGGTAATCGCGTTATCCGTCTCCGCGTCATCCAGCCCCTTGATGACCGAGCCCTTGCCATAGGCGCCGGGATAGCCCTTGGTCGCCAGCACCACGCAGATCGCCGCGCCGTCATCCCACCTGAGATCCACGCTGGAAAGCTGACCGTCATGACAGGCGATCAGCGCCGGCAAGATGTCGCTCTTGAGCCGCGCCATCAGGACCTGGCATTCCGGATCGCCGAAGCGGGCATTGTACTCGATCAGCCTCGGCCCGGTTTCGGTGATCATAAGCCCGGCATAGAGAACGCCCTTGAAGGGGGTGCCTTCCTTGGCCATTCCCTCGACCGTCGGCATGATGATCTCGGCCATTACCCGATCGGCCATCGCCTGGTCCAGCACGGGGGCCGGCGAATAGGCGCCCATGCCGCCGGTATTGGGACCGGTATCACCGTCGCCGACGCGCTTATGGTCTTGCGCTCCGGCGAGGGGGAGGGCGTGGGTGCCGTCGACAAGCGCGAAAAAGCTGGCCTCCTCGCCTTCCATGAATTCCTCGATCACGACCTCGCTGCCCGCCGCCCCGAAGGCGTCATCGCGCAGCGCCGCGACCAGCGCGGCCTCGGCTTCCGCCAGCGTCATGGCCACCGTGACGCCCTTGCCGGCGGCCAGGCCGTCGGCCTTGATCACGATCGGCGCGCCCTGCTCGCGGACATAGGCGAGCGCGGGGTCCAACGCGGTGAAATGCTTGAAGCCGGCGGTCGGGATCGCATGGCGTTCGCACAGGCCCTTGGTGAAGCTTTTCGAGCCCTCGAGCGCGGCGGCGGCGGCGTTTGGCCCGAAGGACTTGATCCCGGCGGCGTCCAGCTGGTCGACCAGCCCCGCGACCAGCGGGTCCTCGGGGCCGACGACGACGAAGTCGATGGCGTTGGCGCGCGCGAAATCCACGATCCCGTCGAGATCGCTCATGGGAATCGGAACGCATGTGGCCTCGTTCGCGATCCCGGCATTGCCCGGCGCGCAATATAGCGCGTCACAAAGCGGCGAGGCCGCGATCGACCAACACAAGGCGTGCTCTCGCGCGCCGGAACCGACGACAAGTATTTTCATCCCAGGATCGCTCCTCGATCTTTCGATTTGGCGCCTTGTAGCATAGATTGTCCTCATGCAGGACAGACCCATGGAACTCCTCGACAATCTCCCGGAACTTTCGGTCAGCGAGCTGTCGAATCAGGTTAAGCGCACGGTTGAGACCTCGTTCGACAGGGTGCGGGTGCGCGGCGAGATCTCGCGTCCCAGCTTCGCCGCGTCCGGCCATGTCTATCTCACCCTGAAGGACGACAAGGCGGTGCTCGACGGGGTGGTCTGGCGCGGCAACGCCCAGCGCCTCTCGGTGCGCCCCGAGGAGGGGATGGAGGTCATCTGCACCGGCAAGATCACCACCTATCCCGGACGCTCTAAGTATCAGATGGTGATCGAGCAGATGGAGCTCGCCGGCGAGGGCGCGCTTCTCAAGCTGTTGGAGGACCGCCGCCGAAAGCTCGCCGCCGAGGGGCTGTTCGACGAGGATCGTAAGCGCGCCTTGCCGTTCCTGCCCCGGGTAATCGGGGTCGTCACCTCTCCGACCGGCGCGGTGATCCGCGATATTCTGCACCGCCTGACCGACCGGTTTCCGGTCCATGTTCTGGTCGCGCCGGTTCTGGTTCAGGGCGAGAACGCCAAGACCCAGATCGCGGCGGCGATTAGGGGTTTCAACGCGATGCCCGAGGGCGGCGTGGTTCCAAGGCCGGATCTGCTGATCGTCGCGCGTGGTGGCGGAAGCCTGGAGGATCTCTGGTCCTTCAACGAGGAAGAGGTGGTCCGCGCGGCGGCGGAAAGCGAGATTCCGCTGATCTCGGCGGTGGGCCACGAGACCGATACCACCCTGATCGATTTCGCCTCCGATCGCCGGGCCCCGACCCCGACGGCGGCCGCCGAGATCGCGGTACCGGTGCGCTCCGAGCTGTTGGCGCAGGTGATGGATGACGAGGGCCGGCTATTGAATGCCGTCACCCGCCGCCTGGGAGAAGCGCGCACAAGGCTGGACGGCATGGCGCGGGGGCTGGGCGATCCGCGGTCGCTGATCGAAAGCCGGGCCCAGACCGTGGACTATCTGGATCAGCGGCTCGCGGCGGGGATGGAGCGGGGGCTCGACCAACGGGCGATGGCGGTCGCGCGCCTCGCCGACCGGTTGCCGCGCCCGGAAACCCAACTGGCCAGGATCGCCGGCGATCTCGCGGTGCTCTCGCAACGGCTGGAGGCGGTGGGAGAGCGGTTCCAAGACTCCCGCCGCTCGGCCTTCGAGCGCGTCGCCGCGAGACTGCGTCCCGAGCCGATCACGCGGGCGGCGCGGCAAGCCTCGGTCGATCTGGAGCGCGGCGGCGCGCGGCTGGAGGCGGCGATGGATCGCGGTCTCTCGGATATCGCGGCCCGGCTCGGCGGATTGGACGGCCTGCTCCGGGCCAACTCCTTCGAGCGCACCCTGGACCGGGGCTTCGCGCTGGTCCGCGACGATGCCGGCGTACCGGTGCTTAGCGCATCGGAAGCCAAGCCCGGCCAGGCGGTCAGCCTGCAATTCAAGGATGGCGAGGCAAGCGCGGTCATCGGCGCGCGCGCGAGACGAAGCGGGGCGCGATCCGCCAAGCCAGAGGAGAAACCCGAGGCGAAACCGGCGGCCAAGCAGGAAACCCTGTTTTGAGTTTCGGCTGGACAACGCCGTCGCGCATGCCGGCGCTTAGGCCCTTGGCGACCATCGTCCTGCTGGTGATCCTCGCGGTAACCACATTGCCGGTGGCACTCGCGAAAACCGTGCTGGAGGGGGATTTCATCCAAGGCGGGCTGGTGATCGGCTTGACCGATCCGGGAAGCCGGGTGTCGCTGGATGGCGAGGCGGTTCGGGTCGGCCCCGACGGCCAGTTCCTGTTCGGGTTCACGCGGGACGCGGGCGCCGAGGCGGTTCTGGAAATCCGGGCGCCTGGTGGCGCTCTTGAACGCCGGGTCCTGACGGTCGTGCCCAGGGAATACAAGATCCAGCGGATCGACGGCCTGCCGCAAAAGATGGTGACGCCGCCGGCGGCGGTTCTGACGCGGATCCGGCGCGAGGGGGCGGCGATCCGCGCGGCGCGGATGCAAGACACGCCCGTCGCGTATTTCCAATCCGGGTTCATCTGGCCGGCCGAGGGCCGCATCTCCGGCGTCTACGGCTCGCAAAGGATCTTGAACGGCAAGCCCCGGCGCCCGCATTACGGCATCGATATCGCCGGGCCGGTCGGAACCCCGGTGATCGCGCCCGCCGATGGGGTGGTGCGATTGGCCGAGCGCAATCTCTATTACTCCGGCGGCACCATCATTCTCGACCATGGCCACGGCTTGAGCTCGGCCTTTCTGCATATGCACGAGGTCGGGGTGCGGGTCGGCGACGTGCTGCGCCAGGGTGATCCGCTCGGAACCATCGGGGCCACCGGCCGGGTGACCGGCCCGCATCTGGACTGGCGGATCAATTGGTTCGAGCAACGCCTCGACGCCGGATTGCTGGTCCCGCCGAGAAACTAGGACCGTATCCCTGGCGAAAGCCAGGGCCCATGCCGTTGTGCTTTCCGCCCGGGAGATCGCGGATCGTTCTTCCGCCCGGTTGTGTGGTCTTCGGATATAGGCGGAAGCGGCCCTGGCTTTCGCCAGGGATGCGGAAAGAGCACGACCTATTTGCCCCCAGCGTTGGTGCCACCAGGGATACGGCGGACCGCCTATTTCCCCCAGCGGCGATGCAGCCAGAGCCATTGGCCGGGGGTCTCGCGGATCCAGCCCTCGATCCAGCCATTGACCTCGGTCATCAGGCTGAGCGTGTCGGCTTCCGCGTCGCCGGTGTCGGGAAGCGGGATCGGTGGCCAGAACGTCACCCGGAACCGCGCGCCGCCCAGACGCTCAACCCGGGCCGGGACCACCGGACAGCGATATTTGAGCGCGAAAACCGCCAGCGCCGGCGCGGTCTTGGCCGGGCGGTCGAAGAACGGCGCGTCGATGCCCTCGTTCAGCTTCTGGTCGACCAGCATCGCGATGTGGCCCTTGTTTCGCATGATCCGCGCCAGCCGCATCGCCCCGCCCGGGCCCTTGGGGATCAACTCATCCTCGTGCCGTCCCGCCGATTGACGCAGCACCTTGTCGGCCAGGGGCGCGTTCATCGCCCGATAGACATTGTGCAGCTTGACGCCGTTGGGCTCCGCCATGCGGGGCAGCAGCTCCCAATTCGCCAGATGCGCGGAAAAGAAGATCCCGGCCTCGCCGTCGTCGCGCAGGGCGTGAATGTGCTCGACACCGACCACCTCGACACGGGGATCGCCGCCGCTCAGATCCAGATGGCGCATATGCGGGAATTCGCCGGCGACGCGCCCGAGATTGTCCCACATCTCGCGCACCACCGCTTGGATGCGCGCGTCCTCCCATTCCGGAAAGCAATCCCGCAGATTGCGCCGCGCGCGGTTGCTGACCGAGAGCTTGGGGCCGATGGTCCTGGCGATCGCGCCGCCGAGATTGGAGGCGGTATCGATCGACAGCATCTCCATCAACCGAATGCCGAGCCAGGTCGCGCCGCCGGCCAGCGGCCAGGTGATGAAGCGCTTGTGCCAGGGCGAGGGCGTGAGGCGCTCGTCAACCCGGACCATGATTCACGTCCCCATGGTTCAAAACCCGGTCCAGTAGCGCGGCCAGCGCGGCTTCGTCGCGCCATGCGAGGGTAATGTTCACCCGCTCCACCTTGTCTTGAATAGGTTTGGGGAGCCTAACATGATCCTTGGCGGTGGTAATCGGCGTGGCATTGTCGCGGGCCGCCGCGGCGAGCAACGCGTCCAGCTCCGCCGTGGTGAAGGCATGATGATCGGCGAAAGCCTCGAAGCCGGTGACCTCCAGATCGAGGCTTCCCAGGGTCTCGCGAAACTTCTCGGGCCGGCCGATCCCGGCAAAGCCAAACACCCGGTCGCCGGCTTTGAGGCGGGCGCCGCGATCCGCGACGATATCGGCTCTCAACAGCGGCAGGGTCCGGGGAAGGGTCGCCGCCAGGTCGTTCGAGTCCGCGCCGATCAGCACCGCCGCGTCGGCGCGCCCGAGACCGCTCTCGACGGGCTCGCGCAATGGGCCGGCGGGATGCACGCGCCGGTTACCGAACCCGAAGCCGCCATCGATCACGACCAGGGACAGCGTCTTGGCGAGCGAGGGGTTCTGAAACCCGTCATCCATGATGATCAGCTCCGCGCCCGCCTCCCGCGCCGCCAGGGCGCCGGCCACGCGATCACGCGCCACCCAGCTTGGCCCGGCCTCGGCCAGGAGCAAGGCTTCATCGCCGACCTCTTGGGGCCCATGCGTGCCGGGCTGGACCTGGACCGGTCCCACGAGAGAGCCGCCATGGCCTCGGGTTAGAAAGGCGATCGAGCGCCCCGCCGAGCTCAGGCGAGAGCCAAGAGACAACGCGACCGGGGTTTTCCCGGCGCCGCCGGCCACCAGATTGCCGACGCAGATCACCGGAATGCCCACGTCCCGGGGCGAGGCGAGGCGGTATCGTGCCGCGCCCGCCGCCGCATAGACCAGGGCGAGGGGCGTGAGCAGGCGCGCCAGGATGCCGTCCTCGGCCCAAAATCCCGGCGCCTTCACGAGCTTTTCCGCGCCGGCGAGGGGGCGGCCAAGGCCTCGACCCGCTCGTGAATGACCTCCACCACCCGCATGCCTTCCTCGACATAGGCGCGCGCGTTGCGGGCGAGGTCCCCGCGCCGGGCCTCGTCGCCGAACAGCGCGGCCAAGCAGGGCGCCAGGTCCTCGGCGCTCGTCAGCGGCGCGACGGCGTCGCCGGCGATCATCTCCGAGGCGATCTCCTGGTTCTTCGACATCAAGGGGCCGAGAATGATCGCGGTATCGAAATGCGCCGGCTCGATCGGGTTATGCCCGCCGACCGGAACCAGGGAGCCGGCGACGAACACGATCGGCGCGAGGTGAAAAAACAGCGCCATCTCGCCCAGCGTATCGGCGATATAGATGTCGGTGCCCGGCTCGATCGGCTGATCTTGCGATCGTCTGGCGGCGGTAAGGCCGCGGTCGGCGGCGAGGGCGGCAATCTCCGCGCCGCGATGCGGGTGCCTCGGCGCGATGATCGTCAGAAGGTCCGCTCGATCATCGCGGAGCGCGAGATGCGCGTCGAGAACCGGCGCATCCTCTCCGGCATGGGTGCTGGCCGCGAACCAGAGGGGGCGTTGGCCGCTCCGTGCCTCCAAGGCGGCGGCCTTATCCGTGTCGAGGGGGAGCGGCCGCGCGGCGCGCTTGAGATTGCCGGCAACGCGAACATTCGGTGCTCCAAGCGCGCTGAACCGCGTCGCCTGCTCGGGGTTGGTGGCCAGCACGAGATCGACCCGGGAAAACAGCGTGGCGGCGGCGCCCTTGGCTTTCTCCCAGCGCGAGAAGGAGCGCGCCGACATCCGGGCGTTCACCAGAACAATCGGAATATCGCGCGCCTTGGTGCGGGAGATCTGACCCGGCCAGAACTCCGATTCCATGATCACCAGCAGGTCCGGGCGCCAGTGATCGAGGAAACGGTCCACCCAGGCGGGCCGGTCCACCGGCACATATTGATGCAAAGCTCGCTCGGGCAGGCGATCGGCCATCAGCGCCGCCGAGGTCACGGTGCCGGTGGTCACCAGGACATGGCGATCGGGGGTGTGCTCCAGCAGGCGCTCGATCAGCGCCAGCGCGGCCATGCCTTCTCCGACGCTCGCGGCGTGCAGCCAGATCAGCGGGCCCGGTGGGCGCGGCAGGCCGGCGATGCCCCGGCGTTCCGGCAGCCGGGCCGGGTCTTCCTTGCCGCGCTTGACCCGCTTTGACAGCAAAAGCTCGATCGCCGGAGCGCCGATGGTCATCAACCCTTCATAGAGCGGAAGCATCATCGGTTCTTCCGCCTTTCCTTGACCTCTCCGGGCTCGGCTTGGGCGACCGGTTCGTGCCCGAAATAGCGGTCCGCTTGGTCGGTCACCTCGATCAGGCGCGTCTCGATAAGCCGGCGATACTCCTCGAAGGCTTCCGGCGTCAATGTCTTGGGGACATGGATGGGGTCTCCCCAGATAATCACGCCACGCGTGAAGGGGCACGCGATCAGCATTCGGTCCCAGGTATCGCAGACCTTGCGGTGGCGGGTGCTCCAGGCGCCGGGAATGATCGGCGCGCCGCTCATCCGCGCCGCCGCCACGACGCCGGGGCTAAGA
Organism: Alphaproteobacteria bacterium; assembly: GCA_016780745.1. GTDB lineage: Bacteria > Pseudomonadota > Alphaproteobacteria > Thalassobaculales > Thalassobaculaceae > JADHLJ01. Next base: position 15,042 of record JADHLJ010000043.1, read on the forward strand.
TGCATCCGGGGCCCGCGCGGCCCGTCGGGGGTGATGCCGATCGATATGCCGGCGCGCAAGGTCTTGATCAGATTGCGCAGTCCCGCCGCCCCGCCCTTGCCCTTGGTGGACGAGCCCCAGACGGTTCGGAAGCCCAGGCGTTGAATGGCATTGGCGATGACCCTGCCGTCGGGATGGGGCGATTGCAGCATCGCCAGCGGCTTGGTTTTCGGCCAGCTTTCGGTCATCTGCATGACGCGGCTGTGCCAGAAGATCGTGATCACCGGCTGATCTGGCGCGTGGATAAGAGGGATGCCGGCGGAATCGAGCCGTTCCCAACGGATCGACCATGCGGTGAGTTGGATGAAGCGGGCGAGAATCCAACTCAGGGCACGTTGACCGGTCTCGCTGCGCAGCATGCGTTTCAGCATCGCCTCGGATCAGCCTCCGACCTGGGAGAGACGCTCGATCGCGGCGCCATCGGCATCGGAGAATTGCAGGCGATGCAGATTGGCGTAGACTCCGTCCCGGGCCAGCAATTCCAAGTGCCTGCCTGACTCCACGATCCGACCGGCATCGACGACATGGATCATGTCGGCGGACTGGATGGTTGAAAGCCGGTGCGCGATTACGATGGTCGTGCGGCCCTCCATCAAGATTCCCAACGCCGCCTGGACCGCGCGCTCGGACTCGGTGTCCAGCGCCGAGGTCGCTTCGTCCAGCAACAGGATCGGCGCGTCCTTCAGCATGGCCCGGGCGATGGCGACCCGCTGGCGCTGGCCGCCGGAAAGCTTGACTCCGTGCTCGCCGACCACCGTGGCATAGCCCTCGGGCATCTCCTCGATGAAGGCATGGGCCGAGGCATTGCGCGCCGCCTCGCGGACCTCCTCGGGCGTGGCGCCGGCGCGGCCATAGGCGATATTTGCCTCGATGGTATCGTCGAACAGGGTCACGTCTTGGCTGACCAGGGCGATATTGGCGCGGAGCGACGCGATGGTGAGGTCGCGAATGTCATGGCCGTCGACGGATATGCGCCCGGAATTGGTATCAAAGAAGCGCGGGATGAGATTCAGGACCGTGCTCTTTCCGGCGCCGGACTGACCAACCAGCGCGACGGTCTTTCCGGCTTCCACGGCGAAGGAAACACCGCGCAAAGCGGGCGGGCCGTCGCCATAGCCGAAGGTGACGTCGGCGAACTCGATATCGCCCTTCGCGACCTCCATCTCCTTGGCGTCGGGGCGGTCGAGGATCGCCGGCTCGACGTCGAGGATCTCGAAAACCCGGTCCGCCGCCGCCAGGCCCTCTTGCAGCTGGGCGTTCAGGTTGACCAGTTTCTTGACCGGGTCATAGGCCAGCAAAAGCGCGGTAACGAAGGAGAAGAAGGTACCCGTCGACCGGGTGCCCTCGATCACCTGCCAGCCGCCATAGCAGATCACCACAACGATCGCCGTGCCGCCGAGGGTCTCCATGATCGGATAGGCCGCCGCCTTGGTTCGCGCGGCGCGGAACACCAGGCTGAAGATCTGCTCGATCACCGTGTCGGCGCGCTTGCGCTCATAGGCCTCCATGCCATAGGCCTTGACGTGCCGGGCGCCCTGGAACACCTCGTTCAGCAGCGTGGTGAACTGGCCCAGCTCGCGCTGGGTATTGGCCGAGACCTTGCGCATCCGCTTGCCGATATTGACCAGCGGTAGGATCGCGGTGGGAAAGGCGAAGAACGACGCCACGGCGAGCAACCAGTCCTGATAGAACATCACCGCCACCAGGAAGATGATGGTCAGGCTGTCGCGGCCGATCGCGGTGAAGACGCTGGCCACCGTGCCGCGCATTTTCTCGACATCGTTGATGAAGCGCGAGATCAGGCCGCCGCTGGATTGATCGTGGAAATAGGCGAGGTCGGCGCGCAGGAGATGCGCGAACATGCGCTTTTGCAAATCCGCCAGGATGCGCTGGCCGACAAAGCTGACGAGCACGTTCTGGCCATAGGTCGCCATGCCCTTGAGCAGGAACACCGCCATCACGATCGCCGCCGCCGTATAGAGGCTGGAACGGTCACGGGCGGTGAAGACGTCGTCGAGGATCGTCTCCATCAGGAACGCCAAGGCGGCCGTCGTCGCGGCGACCACGGCCATCAGGGAGACGGCGAGCAGCAGTAGGCCGATATGGGGCCTTATATGCTCACCGAAGAGGCGTTTGACGAGAATCCGGGTGCGCGTTCGGCCACCCTGGCTGGAATCGGCTTTTCCCAAGCCCGGTCCCCCGAAGATTCAATTGGTTATCGAGTGGGGGACCATAGCACGCCGAGCGTCT
>JADHLJ010000044.1 GCA_016780745.1 Alphaproteobacteria bacterium
CGCCATGGGGTAGAGCTTTAGTCGGTCCTCAAACTCGCGAGCCGCCATGCCGGTCATCAGCCGCCTTACGATGCAGCCCAATCTCCGATCGCTCTACGAACTTTGGGGCAAGGTGAAGGGTGCCGGAAACGTGCCCCTGCTCTCGAAGGTTCCGATCGACCGGTTGCGCGACTGGTTGCCCAATCTCGCGATCATCGCGGTCCGGCAGGATAACGACTATGTCTATCGCTATTACGGCCAGACCTTCGTCGAGACCTTCGGCGTGGATATGACCGGTCTTAATCTTGAATCCCTGCCGGATACACAGCGCAACATCCTTGAGCATGAATACGACTATGTCCGCACCCGCTCCAAGCCGACCTGGCGGGTTTATAGCGGTGAGTTTTTCGGCTCGATCATGACCTATGAGCGCCTGATCCTGCCCTTCGCCAAACAGGGCGACACGGTCAGCACCCTCATGGTCGCCGCCTATGAGGTGAAGAACGACGGGCTGTTCGACATCCACTAAGCGGTGGTTGCTTGTTCGGATGTCCCGGGCATCCTATGGTTCGCGCCACGTAATGTTGGAAGCGCCATGGATCAGCCTCTCTTCAATCAGCAGGTCACCTTCATCTACACGACCGACCTCGCCGCCGGGAGCGCGTTTCTCGCCGAGAAACTGGGGTTGGAACTGGTGCTGAACCAGAACGACACTTGCCACATTTACAAGGTGGCCGAGACTTCGTTCCTAGGCATTTGCATCAACCGCGCGCCGCCGGAAAACCCGGGCGTCACCTATAGTTTCGTCTCCAGTGACGTGGACGCGGCCTATGAGATTTTGCGCGCCAGAGGCGTCGAGTTCGAGGCGCCACCGGCCTATTCCGAGCGCTTCAAGGTGTACTCCGCGTTCTTTCGCGGCCCCGAGAATTATCGTTTTGAGCTTCAGGCGTTCCGCGACCCCGCCTGGAAGTCCCCGACCTGACCGAGAGTAATGCCATGACCTCCGACCTAGCAGCCGATCCGGCCCAGATGTCCGCCACCGAGCTCGTGCATGCCTACGCGCGCCGAACCTTGTCTCCGGTCGAGGCGACGAAAGCGGTTCTGGCGCGGATCGACAAGCATGACGGTACCTACAACGCGTATCGCCTGGTTGATGGCGAGCGGGCGCTGGAAGCCGCGAGAGCATCCGAAGCGCGATGGGCCGCCGGCAAGCCCGCCGGGATCGTTGATGGCGTGCCGACCTCGATCAAGGATTTGGTCGCGACCAAGGGCTGGTCGACCCGACGCGGCTCGCTGACCTCTTCCGAGGAAGGGGATTGGGACGAGGATCACCCGATGGTCGAGAAGCTGCGCAACCATGGCGCGGTGCTGCTCGGCAAGACCACGACGCCGGAATTCGGCTGGAAAGGCGTGACCGACAGCCCGCTGACCGGCATCACCCGCAATCCCTGGGATCCGAGCAAGACTCCTGGCGGGTCCTCGGGCGGCGCGGCGGCGGCGGCGGCGGCTTGCATGGGCGCCCTGCACCACGGCTCCGATGGCGGTGGTTCGATCCGCATGCCCGCCGGATATACCGGGATCTACGGGATCAAGCCGACCTTCGGGCGCGTGCCCACCTATCCGGCGAGCGGTTTCGGCACGGTCTCCCATCAGGGACCGATGACCCGCACGGTCTCCGACGCGGCATTGATGCTGACCGTCATGGCCGAGCATGACGCGCGCGACTGGTACGCCCTGCCGGCGACCGGCCAGGACTGGCGCGAAAGCCTCGGTCAGTCGGTCAAGGGATGGCGGATCGCCTTCAGCCCGGATCTGGGACATGCCAAGGTGGACCCGGAGATCGCCGCCCTGGTCAAGGCCGCGGCCGAAACCTTCACCACTCTCGGCGCGCATGTCGAGGAAGTGGACCCGGGTCTCGGCGATCAGCACGACACGTTCCGTACCCATTGGTATATCGGCGCGTCTCGGCTGCAGAAGACGTTCAGCGCCGAAGAGCTTGCCATGCTCGATCCGGGTTTCCGCGAGGTCGGGGTCGCCGGCAACGAGATCACCCTGGACGAATATCTCGACGCGGTCGCCGCGCGCGAGGCGGCGGGGACAAAGCTCAACCTGTTCCTTGACCAATATGATCTGTTGTTGACGCCGACACTGCCGATCACCGCGTTCGAGGCGGGTGAAGAGGTGCCGGTGGGCTCGGGCATGGACCGCTGGACGCGCTGGACGCCGTTCTCATACCCGTTCAATCTGGGCCGACATCCGGCGGCGACGATCCCCTGTGGGCTATGCTCCAACGGTCTTCCGGCGGGCTTGCAGATCGTCGGGCCGATGAACCGTGACGACAAGGTCCTGGCGGCCAGTCGGGCCTATGAGGTCACGCGACCGATCGCGCTTCCGGATCTCGGATAAGAGTTTCGCGTTTTACAGCCGACTTTTCACCCCGTCGCGCCGGCGAAAGCCGGGGCTTTTGGCAAGTGGCGGTGAGCCCCTGTTTTCACGGGGGCGATGGGGATGAGCGAGCCGGTCCAAAAATTGGTTAACTCCGCTCCCTTTCCTATCCCCCCGCGATCTAGGCTCCCGCGATCTCTCGCCAGGTCTCGCGCATCCAGAGCGCGCAGGCGGTGGATTGCTCGAAAATCGAATAGCGGCACCCCTCGCCGTAATCCAGGTTCGGAATGAATTCGGTGCTGATCTGGCCAAGCGGGCTGGACTCACTGGCGGCGTGGTAGCGCATCAATTGCCGAATCACTTCCTTCCAAGGTTCCAGAAGCGCGCCGTCCCAGGGGGCGTGATAGTTGTCCTCGCCGGGATCGACGAAAGGATATTGGATACCTCTGCCGGGTTTGCCGTTTTCATCGACGGCGGCGGTGTTCTTGGGATTGTTCGGGACCGCCGCCCGGGCATGACAATGACGCACCCAGCCGGCGTCGATCCAGGTCTGGCAAACACTTCCCGGCGTGAACGGATCGAGAATCAGCCTCCCGGCCTCGACATCGCCCCGGATATCGAAAACCTCCTGCTCGGCGGGATTGTCGATTTTGAAGATGACATGACTGTGGTCCAGCGTCATCCGGAATGGCAGGCCCCGATCCTCGGCCATGCGCCCGACCACCTCGACGCGGCGAAAATCCTCGGACCACATGTTCACATGGACCTCGAGACAGGGATCAACGCCGTGGCGATCGCCCTCGGCCACCGCCATTTCGTAGAAATCGACGACCTCCTGGTCGCTGGCGAGGGTTCCATCCGCTTTACGCGAGGTGACCTGGACGTTGTGCACGATCGAGCCGAGCCGGCCACCGAGTTTCAAATTCTCGAGCAGAAGCGGCTCGTCGCGGCCGAGGGTGTAAAACCAACCCCCGGCGCGGATAGGCAGGCCATGCTTTTCGCGCGCGGCGATGAACTGGTCGATCTCATCCGGCGCCGGGGTCTTGTCGACATAGTCGAACGCTCCGGAGGCCTTGGCCATGCCAAACCGGGTGTCGATATCCGGCATCGGGTCCGCGTGGGTGTGTTTGATACCGTTGGTCTGAATGCCGAACAGAAGTTCCTTGGCCATCACGCGCGCTCCCCAGCCGACGAAAGTCCCGCCAAGTGTGCGTCGCAAGGCGGCCTGAAGACAACCCCTGGGCCATGGGAGAACCCGTGGTCAGAACAGCCGACCGCCATTCGGAACGGGATGATCGACACCAAGCATCACCACATCCCCCGCCGCGTCGGGAAAACCGACCACCAGCACCTCACTCATAAACTTGCCGATTTGCTTGGGCGGAAAATTGACCACCGCCGCCACCTGGCGCCCGGGAAGCGAGTCGAGATCGTAGTATTTGGTGATCTGCGCCGAGGTCTTCTTCACGCCGATCTCGTCGCCGAAATCGACCCAGAGTTTGAAAGCCGGGCGTCTGGCCTCGGGATAGGGTTGGGCGTCGACAATGGTGCCGACCCGGATATCGACCTTCAAGAAGTCGTCAAAGCTGATGGTCACGTCTTGCTCCCGGCGTGAATGTCTCGGACGCGGACAATAACACCGGCCAAAAACGCCGCAAGGCCAACCCGATACTATCGGATTGACCTTGCTGAGATGCGAGCATCAACCTTTGGGGTCGAGCCCGGGAGTTCGTTGAGGCGTGGAATTAGGCCGCCTTGAATTCCTTGATCTCGTCGACGCTCTCGTCCATCCGACGCTTGATCAGCGCGAAGGCCTCGGTCTGGGACTTGCGCAGAACCTCGGAGACCTCATGCATGGACTGGGAAGCCTGCTCGATGCCGGTCTTCACCATCTCGGCCTGCTTGGCCATCCGGCCTTCCGGGCTCGCGTCGGTCATCAGATCGGTGACACGGGCCTGGGTCTCTTGAAGAGTGGTCTGGGCCAGCTCGGCCTGACGCTTGGCGACGGCCTGATAGCCCTCGGCGACGATCTGATTGGCGCCGATCATGGCTTCAACGTTTTTCTTCTGCGCCGCCAGAATCGCCTCGACATCAAGACCAGGGATCTTGGCATTGTTGAACATCGACTGAAAATCGAACATTTTGAAGGGGTTGGATTGGTCCGCCATGATTGATCTCCATCATTAGACAGGTTCGCACGGCATGTTGCGCCGCACAATTGGCGCTCTTATCGGTTAAGTTTCCGGTCATGTCAACAAATCATGTTGCGGCGCACAAAAAATTTTAATGGGAAGATTTAGCCGCTTTGGCGAGGCCGATCGAGAGGGCAAGGCTTTCCGCTTGGCCGAGCCGTTCATCCAACCGGCGAAACGTGGCGGAAAGGTCCGGACTATCATCGCCGGCCCAAACTCGAAACGCATCGAGAAAAATTGCTTCCAGGGCCTTGGTTCGGATCAGCCCCGCGGGCCCTTTGCTTGAAACGCCCGCCGCCACGAGGGTCGCGCGCATCGAGCGGGCCAGGGCGCAGCCACCGTGCATCGCCAGGCCCGGATTGCCGAGCGCCGCGCGGGTGACGGCGACAATGCCGGCCTTGTAGGGTTGCATCGCATCGAAGCGTCGCATCAGAAGTTCAAGCAGAGCCTCGCGAACCGGGATACCGTCGTCCGATCCGATATCGCTATCCTCTTGGACCTCCCTATCGATCCGCGCCGCGAACGCGCGCAGGAGGGAGGTACCATCGCGATGCAGGCGCCGAAGCGCTGCTTCGTCCAATCCCGCCGCCTCGGCGATATCGGCGAGAGAGCATCTGGCCCAGCCCACGGACCCGGCCAGATCCATTGCCGCGCGCAGCAGCAATTCTTCATCGAAAGTGGTCGGATCGGACTGATCGGTCATTGGCCAAGGTATCTCCTCGGATCAGAGATTAGCCCGCCGTCGCGTGGTGACGCCAGATCGGTGGCCCGGGTTTAACCGGCGAGGTCCTTGGATCGCTGGGTGGCCGCGGCGATGGCGCGATCGAATACCGGCTGCACGCCGTCATCCGCCATCAGAACTTCCAGAGCCGCCGCCGTGGTGCCGCCAGGACTGGTGACGTTGATGCGCAATTGGCTGGCCGCCTCATCCGAAAGCCGCGCCAGCTCTCCAGCGCCCGCGACCGTCGCCCGGGCGAGACGCATGGAAAGATCCGCCGGCAGGCCGGCCTTCTCTCCCGCCGCCGCCATCGCCTCGATCAGCAGAAACACATAGGCCGGGCCACTTCCCGAGACTGCGGTGACCGCGTCCATGAGGCCTTCATCCTCGACGCCAACGACCTCGCCGACGGCGGAGAGCAGGGCGCCGCACATCTCCGATTGCTCCGCCGTAACATTGGCGTTCGGCGCGTGCACGGTGATGCCGCGACCGACCGCGGCGGGTGTATTGGGCATCGCGCGGACGATCGCCGCCTCGGCGCCCAGTTTGGACTCGAAATAGCCGATGGTCTTACCCGCCGCGATCGACAGGAACACGGTGTTCGGCCCGACAAATCGGCGGAGCGGCCCGATCGCCTCATCCATGGTTTGCGGCTTCACCGCCAGGATCACCACCGAGGGGTCGACGTCCCCGGGAATGTCCTCGGCCTTGGCGTGCACGGTCACTTGCGATGCCGAGGCGAAGCGATCGACGGCGCCCGCGAAGGGCTCGATCACATGGACACCGGCATCGGCATAGCCGCTCTCGATCCAACCATCGAGCATCGCGCCGCCCATTTTGCCGCAACCGGCGAGAATGAAGGGATTGCTCATGATTTATGCTGTTCCCGCGACTTCAATCAGGGCTGCCGCGATGGCGTCCGGGGCTGACTTGCCGCCCCACATCACGAATTGGAATGCCGGGTAATAGCGATCCGACTCGCTGACCGCCACATCCACCAGATCCTCGAGTTGCTCGACGCTCGCCGCGCCGGCGCCTCGCAGCAGCAGGGTATGCCGGAACATCGGCGTGCCCTCCTCGCTGGAAAGATCGAAATGGCCGAGCCAAAGTTTCTCGTTTACCAGCGCGAGCAGGTGATGAATGTCGGCGCGCTGCTCGCGGGCGACCCGTGATTCGAAAAGACAGGTGAAATGCAGGGCGCTCATATCCTCCTGCCACATGAAGAACAGGCGATAGTCACACCAGCGGCCACTGATCTCCACGGCGAGTTCCTCGCCGCTGGCGCGCTCATGCGGCCAGTCATTGGCACCCACGATTTCCTCAAGCAGGTCCAAGGGGTTACGGGCTAAACTTGTTGGTTCGGCAAAAGTCAGGGACATCGCGCCACCTTTCGATTGGGGCCCCGATGCGTCACCAGCCCACTACTACATATAGATGCTCGCATAGGTATTGTAGCGTGGTTGCCCAGGCGCACCAGATATGGGCAGGATCTCAGACTCATCGAGTCTGTCAACCCAAAACCCCTGGGACGTGTGAATTTTCGCTGGCGCGCGCGCGTCTGGTCCGCCGCGCCAAGATATGAATCCTCGCGCGAGGATTTATCCGGACGCGACGTTATCGTCGGTCGTCGACGTTTGGCCGGATTTGGCGCGAGGCTTCGGAGCCGCCTTGGTCCGCGGTTTCGGCGTTCTCTTGGCCTTGGCCTTGGCCTTGGCCTTGGACGCCGCTTCCGGGTTGGGCATCCGCGCTTCGAGCTCGGCCAGGCGATTCGCTAGATCTTCCTGGGCTTCGCGGGCCTTTCGGGCCATGTCGCGCACCGCCTCGAACTCCTCGCGGGTCACCCATCCCTGGTCGTTGAGAAACCGCTCCAGGCGTTGCTGCATTAGTTGTTCGACTTCCTGTCGCGCGCCGGCGGCGGCCGAAAGCGCGCCGTTCGCTACCTTGGCGATGTCATCGAGCAGACGGTTGTTGGATTGCATGGTCAGGCTCCCGAGGCGTCACGCGGTCCCATTTCCTTATAGATATATGGGGTATGGCCGTGGAAAGTCCCGGAAAATCCGACGAGGCGTTGCTAGGCGGCGCGAGAGCGATTATCTACAGCATGGACCTGTCGCCGGCCTCGTGCCGGAGATAGGGTGGGATCGCGGTGGTGGTACCGTGAGACGTCGGCGGCGCGGAGTTCGAAATGATCGTGGTTACGGGCGGCGCCGGCTTTATCGGCTCGAACCTCGTCGCGGCGCTGTTGGAGCGCGATGGCGCGCGTGACGTGGTCGTCGTCGATCGGTTCGGTCATGACGATAAATGGCGCAACCTCGCCAAGCACCCGGTGGCGGAATTTATCGAGCCCGAGAGACTGATGGACTTCCTGGCCGTTAACGCGGGCTCGGTCGAAACCGTCTATCATCTCGGCGCCAGTTCCTCGACCACCGAGCGCGATGTCGATTTCATCGTCCGCAACAATTTTACCTTGTCGCTGTCGCTCTGGCGTTGGTGCGCCGAGCATGGGGTTCCTTTCGTCTATGCCTCCTCGGCGGCGACCTATGGCGGGGGCGAGCACGGTTTCGACGACGATCCGGCGCCCGAGGCATTGGCGCGTCTGCGGCCGCTTAATCCCTACGGCTGGAGCAAGCATCTGTTTGATCGCCGGGTGATCGAGATGGTCGGGCGGGGCGATCCGTCGCCGCCCCGATGGTCGGGCCTTAAATTCTTCAATGTCTATGGCCCCAACGAGTTTCACAAAGCCAAACAAAGCAGCGTGGTGGCCCAGATCCAGCCCCGCATTCTCGCTGGTGAGCCGGCGGTCCTCTTCCGCTCGCACCGCGACGGCATCCCGGATGGCGGGCAAAGCCGCGACTTCATTTGGGTTGGTGATTGTGTTGATGTGATGCTCTGGCTTGGCGACACGCCCGGCGTTTCGGGGCTATTCAATGTCGGCACCGGCAAGGCGCGAAGCTTCGCGGATCTGGCGACGGCGGTTTTCGACGCGCTGGGCAAGGCGCCGAGGATCGAATTCATCGATACCCCGCATGAAATCCGCGATCGCTATCAGTATTTCACCGAGGCATCGATGGACCGGCTTCGCGCGGCTGGATATCCAGGGCAGTTCACCAGTCTCGAGGAAGGGGTACGGCGTTACGTTCAGGATTTCCTGATCCAAGACGACGACCCCTATCGCTGAGCCGAAGATGGATTCCCTTACCTTTCCCATCATCGACCCCGTGGCCATCGAAATCGGCCCGATCGTCATCCGTTGGTACGCGCTTGCCTATATCGCGGGGCTGCTTTTGGGTTGGCGCTGTTGCGTGATGTTGACCCGTCGCGCGCCGGTTTTCATGACCAGCGAGAAACTCGACGACCTGCTACTATATGCGACCCTGGGGGTCATTCTCGGCGGTCGATTGGGGTATGTGCTGTTTTACAAGCCGGCTTTCTATGCCGCCAATCCGCTTGAAATCCTGATGGTCTGGCATGGCGGCATGTCGTTCCATGGTGGATTTCTCGGGGTTGTTATCGCCGCCTTCATTTTCGCGCGCCGCCAGAACATCCCGGCCCTTCTACTCGCGGACCTTCTGGCGGTGGCGGCACCGGTCGGTTTGTTTTTCGGGCGCATCGCGAACTTCATCAATGGCGAGTTGTTCGGACGCCCCTCCGATGTTTCCTGGGCCATGGTGTTTCCCCATGGCGGCCCGCTGCCGCGTCATCCGAGCCAACTTTACGAGGCGGGACTGGAAGGGCTGCTGCTGTTCGTGATCATGGCGGCGGCGGCCTTGGCGACGCGGGCGCGCTTCCGCCCGGGTCTGTTGCTGGGGATGTTCCTGATCGGCTATGGCGCCGCGCGCTCCTTCGTGGAGCTTTTCCGCGAGCCTGACGCGCATCTCGGCTTCATCCTCGGCCCGATCACCATGGGACAGATCCTGTCCATGCCGATGATCCTGGCGGGGCTCGTGGCGCTGGTCCTGGCGCTCAGACGACCGGCGATCAAAGATGCCTGAGTCGTTGCTGCCGGCGATGCTTCGGCATATCCAGCGCGCCGGACCGATGACCGTCGCGGAGTACATGGCCGAGGCCCTGCACAAACGCGACGGGGGTTACTACGCCTCCGGCGATCCGTTCGGCGCGGGCGGGGATTTCGTGACCGCGCCCGAGATCTCCCAGATGTTCGGCGAGTTGATCGGGTTGTGGACGATCTCGACCTGGATCGGCGCCGGCGCGCCGGAACCCGCCTGCCTGGTTGAACTGGGACCAGGCCGGGGCACCCTGATGGCCGACATGCTGCGAGCCATCGGCGGCGTGGTCGCGCCGGGCGAGGTGTTTCAGATCCATCTGGTGGAAACCAATCCGAGCCTTCGGGCCCTTCAGGCCGAAAGATTGGCGCCGCACCAGCCCGTTTGGCACGACGATATCTCAAGCTTGCCCGATTTGCCCTGGTTCCTCGTCGCCAATGAGTTTTTCGACGCCTTGCCGATCCGCCAACTACGGTGGACCGACGGCGCTTGGCGGGAATGTCTCGTCGTCGCCGATGAGGCGGGACGCGAGCTCGGCTGGGGGGTTGATCGAGCCGTGTCGCCTCTTGCCAGTCTGCTCCCGCCCGACCTCCAGGACGGCGCCGAGGAAGGGGCCATGGCGGAACTGACCTTGGCCGCCAACGCCATCGCGGGCAATATCGCGCGTCACATCGTCGAATATGGCGGGGCGGGCCTCCTCGTGGATTACGGCTCGGAGCGCGGCGCGCGGGGAAGCTCCCTGCAAGCGGTCCGCGATCATCGCCGGGTTGATCCCCTGGCGGAGCCTGGCCTGGCGGATCTTTCAAGCCATGTGGATTTCGCTCAGATCCGTTCCATCGGCGAGGCCAACGGCGCGACCATGGCGGGACCGGTGGACCAGGGCCGGTTCCTGTTCGAACTCGGCATTCAGGAACGCTCGACCGCGCTGAAGGGCGGCGCGTCGCAAGCTCAACGCCGCGACATCGACGCGGCGATGCGCCGCTTGATCGCGCCATCGGAAATGGGCACCTTATTCAAGGTCGCGGCGCTGCTTCCGCCAAGCGCGGAAGATCCGCCGGGCTTCGGCTCGCGCGGGGCCGATTGACCAAAAAGGCGATGATGGCGGTGACGAGGGGCACGAGGATCCAATGATACAATTGGAAGAATTCGAGGGACGTGGCGTCCGGCATGCCTTCTTCACCCGGCGCGGCGGTGTTAGCACCGGTATCTACCATTCTCTTAACTGCGGGCTCGGTTCCGACGATGATCCCAACGCGGTCCGGGCAAACCGCGCGCGGGCAATGGCGGCGTTGGACCTTCCCGCCGAGGCACTCGTTACCTGCCACCAATATCATTCCGCCGAGGTCGCGGTGATCGATGCCGGCGCGTTGCCGGCTGAGCCGCCGAAGGTCGACGCGCTGGTTACCACCAGCCCGGACCTGGCGCTGGGTATCATGACGGCGGATTGCGGGCCCGTGCTGTTCGCGGACACGACGGACAAAGTCGTCGGGGCCGCCCATGCCGGTTGGCGCGGCGCGCTCGGCGGGGTGCTCGAGGCGACCGTGGACGCGATGATTGATCAGGGCGCGCGGGCCGACAATATCATTGCCGCGATTGGCCCGATGATCGGTCCGTCTTCTTATGAGGTGGGACCGGAGTTTCCCGCGCCCTTCCTGGAACAGGAGGCCGGCAACGGGGCCTTTTTCAGGGCGGCGGAGCGCGAGGGTCACTATCTGTTCAACCTGCCCGGTTATATCGGCGCGCGTCTGGCGCGGCTCGGGCTGGGCGACATCTTGCGGCTGGATGGCGACACCTACCGGGACCCGGCGAATTTCTTCAGCTATCGCCGCTCCACCCATCGCGGCGAGCCGGATTACGGCCGCATGCTCTCAACCATCGCCTTGGAGACTTAGGCACATGGCCCTGCATTTCAACCGCGAGGAATTCGCGACACGCCAAGCGAACGCGATCCGGCTCATGGAGGGACGCGGCCTGGACGGGCTCCTGATATTCAAGCAGGAGAGCATGTTCTACCTGACCGGCTACGACACCTTCGGTTTCTGCTTTTTCCAATGCCTGTATCTCGGTGCGGATGGCCGTTTGATGCTGCTGACCAGGGCGCCGGACCTGCGTCAGGCGCAAAACACCAGTCTGATCGAGGATATTCGCATCTGGGTGGACGGTCACGGCGCGAACCCGGCGACGCAACTGCGTGAGGTGCTCCAGGAGATCGGGGCCGGCGGCGGCACGCTCGGGGTTGAGTACGACACTTATGGTCTGACGGCTTATAACGGCATGCGGGTCCAGGCGGCGATGGATGGGTTCTCAGTGCTGACCGACGCCTCGGACCTGGTCGGCGGCTTGCGCTTGATCAAGAGTCCAGCGGAAATTGCTTATGTACGCCGGGCGGCGGAGCTCGGTGACGCGGCGCTGGTCGAGGCCAATCGGCTGGCGGGCGCCGGGGTCGATGAAGGCGAGATCCTGGCCGCCATGCAGGGCGCCGTGTTTCGTGGCGGCGGCGATTACGCCGGCAACGAATTCATCATCGGCTCCGGACCGGACGCGCTTTTGTGCCGCTATTTCACCGGTCGCCGGGTATTGGATCCCCAGGATCAGATGACCTTGGAATTCGCCGGCGCCTATCGCCACTACCACGCATGCCTGATGCGCACGATCGTGATCGGCGAGGCCTCGGATGTGCAGCGCGACATGCATGACACCGCGCTTGAGGCGCTCCAGGCGTGCCGTGACGCGCTGGTTCCGGGACGGCCGATCGGCGAGGTCTTCGATGCCCACGCCGCCGTGATGGATCGTCGTGGCTACAATCACGCGCGCATGAATGCCTGCGGCTATTCCCTGGGGGCGGTCTTCGCGCCGATCTGGATGGACATGCCGATGTTGTATAACGGCAACCCGGTCATCGCCGAGCCGGGAATGGTGTTCTTCCTGCACATGATCATGATGGACAGCGAGAAAGGTCTCGCCATGGCGCCGGGCGAGACGGTGCTGGTGACCGATACCGGCAACGACCGGCTATCCGCCGCCTCTCTCGATCTCGTGGTGGGCTGAGACAACGGACAATGCCGCATCTCTGGATATTTCTGGCGGCGATTATGCTGGGCGGCCTGGCCACATGCGTTTTGATCTGAGGGCCATCCTGGCGCTCGCCATGGTGAGCGCGGCTGTCGGTTGCGGCCCGATCCCACAGCCTTTCCGTCCGCCCGAATGGGCCAAGAAGCACAATGAGTTCCTGCTGGCGCCGTTGAGCGCGGGCGTGGTTGTCCGCGGCATCGAGGGCCCGGTCGGCTGGGTCGGCGATGCGCTGACCAAAGCGATGGCCGAAGCATTGCGGGAACGCGGCATCGCGGCGGGATCAACCTGGTCGAACCGATTGTCCCTTGGATTGTCGGGCAGTGGGTATCAGGCCCTGCACCCGGACAAGCGCCCGGAATTGATCATGACCTGGACTCTCACCGAACCCGGCGGCGCGATTCGCGAACGGCGGGAGATCCGGGTCACGCCGCCCGATGCCTTTTGGGAGACACCGACGGCGGCGATGTTCCGCGATGTCGCCGAGCGTAACGCCGAACGGATCGTGTCCTGGATTGACCCGACCCGCCAAGAGCGAGCACCCGACATCGCCGGTTTGCCAAGTCTCGCCATCCTGCCGATCGAGAGCGCTCCGGGCGATGGCGCGACATCGCTTGCCCGCGCCGTCGACCTTGCCCTCAAGGCGGAACGCATGCGGATCGTGGACAGCGACGCGGCGGATTTGATCGTCACCCCGCGAATCGAGGTCACGCCGGCGCCTGATCGAAGCGAGGACGTCAGATTGATCTGGATTGTTTCCACGTCCGATAGCGTCGAGATTGGCCGGATAGATCAGGAAAATAGAATTCCCCAAGGCCAGCTCGACGGGCGCTGGGGCGCGGTAGCCGTGGCGATCGCCGATGGCGCGGCCCAGGGTATTGCGGATCTGGCGCGGGCCTATCGCGACGCGCCAAAGAGCAGTCGGACTCAATAGGCCTTGCGCCCCGTCGCGCCGCGCTGATAAAAGATCGGCGCGTGCCGACCAGGGGGGATCCGGGGAAGCGCGAGTGGCAAGGTCCACGGTTTCAACGGACACGGGGCGGGCAATTCCGGGTATGTCTACGAAGATTCTTGCCTGCAACAGCAACCGACCTCTCGCCGAGGCCATCTCCGCTTACATGAATTTGCCGCTGACCAAGGCGGATGTTCGACGGTTCTCCGACATGGAGGTCTTTGTCGAAATTCAAGAGAACGTGCGCGGCGAGGATGTGTTCGTCATCCAATCGACATCGTTCCCGACCAATGACAATCTGATGGAACTCCTGGTTGCCCTGGACGCGCTTAAGCGCGGATCGGCGAACCGGATTACCGCCGTCATCCCGTATTACGGCTATGCCCGCCAAGATCGTAAGTCCGGCCCGCGCACCCCGATCTCGGCCAAGCTGGTGGCGAATCTGATCACCGTCGCCGGCGCGCACCGGGTGGTGACGCTGGATCTTCACGCCGGGCAGATCCAGGGTTTCTTCGATATCCCGACGGACAACCTTTTCGCCGCGCCGGTGTTCCACGCCGATATCCAAGAGAAGTATGGCGACAAATCCCTGGTGATCGTCTCGCCGGATGTCGGCGGTGTTGTACGAGCCCGGGCGCTGGCCAAGAGCCTCGACGCCGATCTCGCGATCATCGACAAACGCCGGGAGCGCGCCGGGGTATCCGAGGTGATGAACATCATCGGCGATGTCGCGGACCGACACTGTATTCTGGTCGACGACATCGTTGATTCCGGCGGCACGCTCTGCAACGCCGCCGAGGCGCTCATGCAGGCGGGCGGTCTGTCCGTCGCCGCCTATATCAGCCATGGCGTGCTGTCCGGCGGCGCGGTCGCGCGGGTTACCGCCTCGCCGCTAACCGAACTGGTGACCACCGATAGTATCCAGGCGACCGAGGCAATGCGGGTCGCCCGGAACATGCGCCAGATCAGCATCGCGCCGCTATTGGGCGAGGCGATCATGCGGATCGCGGAAAGCCGGTCGGTGTCGAGCCTGTTCAACTATTCCGGCGCCGCCGACGATTAAGCCGGGTTCGGCTTGAATTTGGGCTGGCAATAGCCCCGCAAAACCACTAAAACCTGCCGCTTGCCATGCTTGGACACCTATTTCCGGCACCCCTGGAGGTCGGTCCGACATGGCTTTGGGTTTTTCATCCTAGGAGAGAACAATGGCCGATATCACGGTTATGGCCGCGACGGCGCGCGAAAAGGTCGGTAAGGGGTCCGCCCGTGCGTCACGTCGCGAGGGACATGTTCCCGCGGTTATCTATGGCGACGGTAAGCCGCCCCTGTCGATCACGGTGGAGCGCAAGCAGCTGGTTCGCGATCTGGAAACCGGTAGCTTCTTCACGTCGATCTACGACGTTCAGATTGATGGAACCGGTAACCGGGTCCTTCCACGTGACGTGCAACTGCATCCGGTGAGCGATATCCCGATGCATGTCGATTTTCTGCGCATTGGCGCGAATACGACGGTGGCCGTGGAAGTTCCCGTGGAGTTCCTCAACGAAGACACCTGCCCGGGTCTGCGCCAGGGCGGCGTGCTCAACGTCGTCCGGTACGCGGTCGAGGTCTCCTGTCGTCCCGACCTGATCCCGAACAGCATCGTGGTGGATCTGGCCGGCGCCGAGATGGGTGATAGCTTGCACATCTCCGCCGTGGAACTGCCGGAGGGCGTGACCGCGACCATCACGGACCGTGACTTCACCATCGCCACCATTGCCGCGCCGACCGTTGTCGTCGACGAGGACCCCGACGCGGAAGACGCCGACGGCGAGGACGCGACCGAGGGCGAAGGCGGCGACGAGGCCGAGGAAGACTAACCACCTGGTCCTGGTTTTCCGGAATACCAAGCGGACAGGCCGGAGTCCCAATGGGGCTCCGGCGCCGGTTTTTAGCGCCAACCGCTCGGGGATCGAAAGATGTTCCTATTTGTCGGCTTGGGGAATCCCGGCCCGAAACATTCCGGACAGCGGCACAATATCGGCTTCATGGCTGTCGATGAAATCGCGCGTCGACATGGCTTCGGCCCCTTTCGCGCGCGCTTTCAGGGCCTGATCAGTGAAGGCTCGATCGCCGGTCAACAAGTGCGGTTGCTCAAGCCGACAACCTTCATGAACGAATCCGGTCGGTCCGTCGGCGAGGCCTCGCGCTTCTTCAAGATGCGCAGCGGCCATATCTACACGTTCTATGACGATCTGGATCTGAAACCCGGGAAATGCCGAGTCAAGAATGGTGGTGGCGCCGGCGGCCATAACGGGTTGCGTAGTATGGACGCCCATATTGGCAAGGATTATTGGCGGGTGCGTCTCGGGATCGGACATCCCGGGCACAAGGACCGGGTTCTCGGCTATGTGCTGAAGGATTTCGCCAAGGAGGAGCAATCCTCCTGGTTGCCGAAATTGCTGGATGCGCTTGCGGACGATGCCGGGCTTTTGGTTCAGGGCGAGGAAAACGCCTTCATGAGCCGGGTCTCCCACGCTGTCTTCCCGCCGCCGCCGAAACAGCCAAAACCCCCGAAGCCCGAGGGCGACGCGGCGGCCCCGTCCCACGCGGACGATACCGAAACCAAACGAGAGAGCTGATCAATGGGTTTTAATTGCGGGATCGTCGGTCTGCCCAATGTCGGCAAGTCGACATTGTTTAACGCTCTCACGTCGACGGCCGCGGCCGAGGCGGCAAATTATCCGTTCTGCACCATCGAGCCGAATACCGGTCGGGTCGCGGTTCCCGATCCGAGGCTGGACTCGATCGCTGGTCTCGCGAAGTCAGCGAAAGTCATCCCGACCCAGCTTGAATTCGTGGATATCGCCGGTCTTGTTCGGGGCGCCAGCAAGGGCGAGGGGCTTGGCAATCAGTTCCTCGCCAATATCCGCGAGACCGACGCCATCGTTCATGTTCTGCGTTGTTTCGAGGACGGTAACATCACCCATGTCGACGGCTCGGTCGATCCGGTGCGCGACGCCGAGACCGTGGAGACCGAGCTGATGCTCTCGGATTTGGAGAGCCTGGAACGGCGGGTTATCCCGCTTGAAAAGAAAGTCCGCGGCGGTGACAAGGAGGCCAAGGCCCAGCTTGAGGTCATGCAACGGGTTCTGGAGGTGTTGCGCGAGGGGTTGCCGGCGCGCTCGATCTCCGACTGGAGCAAGACCGAGGCACCGATCGCCCGAGGCCTAAACATGTTGTCCGATAAACCGATCCTCTATGTCTGCAATGTCGAGGAGGATTGCGCCGGCGACGGGAACGCCTTCAGCGAGGCGGTGGCCGCCAAGGCGGCGGCCGAGGGCGCGGAATGCGTGGTAATCTCCGCGGCGATCGAGCAGGAAATCTCGCAACTTGGATCCGCCGAGGAGAAAAGTGAATTTCTGGAAACACTCGGGCTGGAGGAAGCCGGCCTGACCCGAGTGATCCGGGCCGGGTACAAGCTGCTTGGTCTGCTGACCTTCTTCACGGCCGGGCCGAAGGAAACCCGTGCCTGGACCATTACCCAGGGCTCCAAGGCGCCCAGGGCGGCCGGCGCGATCCATACCGATTTCGAACGTGGCTTTATCCGCGCCGAAACCATCGCCTTTGATGACTATGTGAGTCTGGGCGGTGAACAGGCGGCTAAGGATGCTGGACGCATGCGCTCGGAAGGATCGGAATATCTGGTCCAGGATGGCGATGTATTGCTGTTTCGTTTCAATGTCTAGCTTTCCCACCAGTCGTTGTCAGCGCCCTGGCCTCGGGGTAACAATAGCCAGCGACAGGCATGTGAGCCGAGCGACAAAACGGGGAGCGGAAATATGGGCGAGACACTCAATCTGACGGCGGCGGATGGACAAAAATTTACCGCCTATCTGGCGCAGCCCAGCGGCAC
>JADHLJ010000045.1 GCA_016780745.1 Alphaproteobacteria bacterium
TGGCACGGGCTCGAACCGCGCTAAGCCCGGGCCATCCAATGGCGCGGGCACGGTCTTGCGGGAACCGAGATCACCCAACGCGGACGGTGCGAGCGAGATGATCGTGTCTATATGCGCCACGGCCGCCGGGTCCATAAAGTCGGTGAAGACCAACCAGGACCGTCGCTCGGCGGGCACCGCTTCATCACAGAGCCCGATGAGCGCGTCAGCCATCGCCGTTCCGAATTCAGATGCCGGCACCCCATGTACCGCGAAGACCTCAGCCGACATGATCGTATTCCCGCCAGTTCATGGGATCGTTATATCAAACCCCGGCGCTCACTGAAATCAACCGAGCGCGGCCTCGTCGCGCCACGCGGACGGGCGGCGCCGAACGACCGTCAGGAAGCCGGACCAAATCGCTCGCGCAACCAATCAAGTGTCAGCCCGAGACCGGTGTTGATATCGACCACCGGTCGCCATTTCAAATGCTCCGAGGCTCGGGATATATCGAGGATACTGGCCGGTACATCGAGTACCCGACCGGGTTTTCGCTCGACCCGTATCGGTTGCGAGAAGAGCGGTTCGATCTTGCCGATTATATCGTTCAAGCTCAGACCGCCGCCGCCGCCGACGTTGAACAAGGCGTGCGAGCCGTCATAGGAGGCGGCGGCGGACAAGGCCGCGGCGACATCGCCGATGTAGACATAGTCGCGAATCACCTCGCCGGTCCCCCAAATTTCGATCGGCTCTCCATTCAAGGCCCGGTACAGAAACGCCGCGATCGCGCCCTGACCGCGCATCGGGTTCTGGTGTGGACCGTAGGGATTAGCGACTCGAAGGACGATGGCGTCCAAGCCTCGCTGACGCCTGTCGATCGCGATGTATTTCTCAATCGCCAGCTTACCGACGCCATAGGCATTAATCGGGTCGGTTTGCGCTGACTCGGGCGTCGGAACCTGGACCTCGGGACCATAGACGGTCCCGCCGGAGGAAACGAAAACCAATCGCGCGGAAGACTCCGTCAACATATCCAACAGGCCTAGCGCCGGCAGAACGGAGTTTTCGACATCTCCCGCTGGGTCGGCGTTCGCGGAAGCGGGCGTCGAGGACGCCGCGAGGTGAAAAACCGTGTCCGCGCGCTTGACCAAATCAGCTAAGACGTCACGATCGTTGAGGCCCGCCTCGACCCATTCCACGTCAGCCGGGCAATCCTCCAGCGCCGGCCTGATATCCAGCGCGATGATCGCCGCGCCGTCGCTTCGCAACCTTTGGATAAGATTCCAGCCGATAAACCCACCGGCTCCAAGAACCAGACAGGTTTTTCCTTCCAGGGATCGCGAGGTCGCTTCGGTCATGATCACGCGGCCTCGTCATGAAGGTAGCGGTTACCGGTCAGGCTGGTTTGCACGTCCGACGACGCGAAGGCCTCGCCGTACTCGCTGGTTATCTTCTTAAATAGTCGGCGAACCTCACTGGTCACCGCCCTCCCGTCTTCCTTGATCGTATTGGTCGCGTGGGTTCGGTAGCAAACGAGAAC
This sequence comes from Alphaproteobacteria bacterium, assembly GCA_016780745.1. GTDB lineage: Bacteria > Pseudomonadota > Alphaproteobacteria > Thalassobaculales > Thalassobaculaceae > JADHLJ01. Next base: position 1,520 of record JADHLJ010000045.1, read on the forward strand.
TTGCGGCAGAAACCGCGCGTTGCCCAACAAGGCCGCCCGCAAGGCAAAGTCCCAATCGTGCACGTATCGATAGTCGCGAAACCCGCCAGCCTTCTCGAACAGTCGTTTGGTGAACAGCATGTTACTGGTTGTGGCAATGAAATTCTGATTGGCCAACATCGGTAAAAGATCATTCCGCGCGAGAAGCTCACGCACCTTCACATCACGCGGAAACGGAAACTCCGGCGACAGCGGGCCCCGTTTGATTCCAAGCGCGCCACCGTCGCCATCCATTAACGCGACATGGCCAGTAACGAAATCATATTTGGTCCGGTTCACCGCCATCTGAACCGCCTCGAAACGGGCGGGCGCGAAAATATCGTCGGAATTGAGGACCGCCAGCCAAGGTTGACTTGCCGCCTCGGCCAATTGGTTCAGGCGACCGTGCGCGCCGATGTTACCGCCCTCGCCCGGCGTGAGATCACGCACTCGACCGGAACGATCCTTGGCCAACCGCTTGACGATGTCCCGGCTGTCATCTCGCGAGCCATCATCCGCCAGCAATACCTCGCGCACCAACGGGCTCGCCAAGGCGGACTGCACCGCGTCGGCGATATAGGCGCCGTGATTGTAGACGGGAATCAGAACGCTAAACATTCCGAGCACATCTCATCAGCCGCCAACCGCGCGCCGGAACATCCGGTATAGCGTGACGATGAAGGGTCGACGAATCGCCCATAACCTCAAGGCCGACATGAAGCGACCACGCGGCCGAGAGAAACCCGCCCCGCCCGACGCACCGCCAGGATAGAGCTGATCACTGGAGATCAACGCCCCCGCGAACTCGATGAACGCCGTCCGATTCATATCGTCTCGAAAGCGGGCCAGGGCAACATCATAGGCCGCGCCGAGATTGGCCCCGGGATCTGTCTCCGCAAGAATATATCCTTGAGCGTAGGCCAGTCGAAAGCCCGCCGACAATGCCGCTTCGTGCCAGTGGTCGCTTCCCATTCGGCCCCCGGTTTCAAGGAGGCGGAGCCAAGCCTTGATCCCCTCGATCAGCACAAGCTGATCGGGAATACGGCGATCTTCCTCGGGCAGGATGGTCCGATTAAGCGCGCGCGGCACCTGTTCAGGTGCCACCATGGTCGCCACGTCCGGATGAATGCGGACAAACTCGCGCGCCGCGTTGCCGGCGTTGACCTGACGGCGCAAGAACCCGGCGACGTCGTAGTGATGACTATGCGTGCCGATCGACAACGGCGCATAGACGATCTTGAGACCCTGACGCCGGTTGAAAAGTCGATAGGCAAACTCGATGTCCTCATAACCATAAGTCTGGAAGGAATCGCTGAACCCATCCTTATCCCAATTCTTGGCCACCGACTTTTTTACCGAGATGTTGGCGGTATAGAAGAAGCGCCAGTCAAGTTCGGTGTAGGGTGGGATATGAGCGTAACCGAACTGCTCGCCGCCGTGACCTTGGACATGTCGCATTACGAAGGAAACATCGAAATCCTTCGCCCAGGGCCAGACAACCTTCCCGAGGACCGCGACCTCGTCCCCCGGCATGCGCTCGTGCAACTCGGCATGGGCGCGGAAAAAGTCGTTATTGATCGGCGTGATATCGTCACCAAGAAACAATAAGATGTCGTGGCTCGCCATGTCCGCGCCAACGTTACGCGCGCCCCCGGCGCCGCGATTCTCGATTGACGTCCAGACGAGATTATCAAATCGCTCGGCGCATTTCTCGAGCTGTTCGGCGGCGTCGTTGGTCGACCCGTCGTTGACGACAACGAACTCCAACTCGACGCCGCCCGCGTTTTCCATACACTTTTCGAGCAGGTCGGCCAGCGGCCCGCGCGGGTTGTAGGTTGGAATCACGACGGAAATGGCGGTCATGGAACCCGCGAAAATAGTGTGTGAAGAGGCTAGCCGTCAAGGTAGTGACGGAACACAAAAAAAATGTCAACCAGCCCACCACATGGCGACCCGACAGACCTTCCAAACATGGTCCACGCGCGTGATCGGGGTCGCCTAATAGCTGATCCACTTCATCACCTATGTCCTCCGTGATCCAGTTCGGCGAACCTGGCATCCCGAGCACCAAGCGGCGCATCGATTGCCGCGCGGAAAACAGCGTCAAATGCCGCGACCGGCTCCGGTAGCATACGCGTGTCACGTTCCCGCCCGCCGCGGTGATGGCGCTCGGCCGGATCAAGGTATCGGTCAACCTCCATCGCGCCGGGCCCGGTCGGATCGAGTGCGACGGATGTCAATCCGGACACGGCGAAAGCGTCGGAGATACGGGTTACCAACCCCCGCCAATCACCTAACAATTCATCATAGTCAACAAAGATCCGGGCCGCGCCCCTGGTATCCCGCTCCGCCTCGGACATATAGCGCCACCAGAGCCAAAGCGCCGCCTCCCACGCCATACCGTCGCGCGCCTCCAGCGAGGCCGCGACCTCCGCCGGGTCTCGTCGCACCAGGATATAGCAAGGTTGAACAGTCTTCAGTAGCGGGCGCCATAACGGCACGAACCGGCACAGCCGCGGATCCTTCATGCCCCAATCAGCCGTCCGTCCGGCCGGAAAATCGTGATCCAACACCGACTGGATCGCGGCCCGCGCCTCGGCGGCGGCGGTGCTCTCCAGCCAACCATCCGGAAATGCTTCCGTATCACTCCAATGCGAGCCCATTGCCCTTAGCAAGACCTCATGGATCGGCACGATGCTGTTGTGTTCATAAAATCCGAGGGAATTGGACCCTTCCTCCGGCGGCATCAGATTAGTGCCCAAGTCCAGCCCGAGTCGCCACAGCGTCCCGCTAAGGGCCGATGTCCCGCTGCGATGCATGCCAAGCACGAACAGGGCGCGGCATGTGGGTGCCCCGGGGCCGGTCATAACTGGCTCGGAATCCTCGCCGGCGCGCGGTCACTCATCCCGTCGGCGAGATAGCCAAATGCCTCCAACGTCCCGTGGTTTTCTTCCTGGAGCACCTCAAGCGCGTCGGCTGGGATGATCCTGCGCCAGCGAAAAAGACTTGGAGGCTCGGCGATTTCCGCAATCGCGTGATCGAGCAATCCCTGATCGAGATCCATGAACGCCAGCACCTCGCGTCCGATGTCATGGGGGCGCTGCACGAGATCCTCGAGCCTGACCCGGAGATAACGTCCCGGCAACGCGCGCTCGGCCCAGCGCGCGGCGTCAAGATTGGCCTTGCTCCACAACCGACACGACTCGATCGGATCATCGTCTCCGGCGCGTTCGCGGTCGAGAACGGCCTCGTAATGTTTGATGAATTGCCATTGGTTGGTCGATACCGCCATGTCGCGCCCATCGCGCACCATGTGTATTACCCGGACCTTGGGGAACACCGCGTGGATGACCGGAAGCATGTACATTGCCCGGGGGTTCTTCCATCCCCAACGCGCGGCCGGTCTTGGGCGGCCTTCAAGCCAGCGCCGCGCGCAAGCGCGGAACCCATCAACCGCCCGGTCTCGAAGTCCCGCCGGAAGCGAGTCGAGGCGATAGTCCAGGCTCCGGGTTTCCTCCATCACCGCGTTGATGAACTCGTCGAGATAAGGCTCGAAGGGCATCGCGTCGCCGACATTGTTGACGGCGTCGCCCGCCCCCATGAAGACCCCGGCACGCTCCAATATGACGCGCATCGCTCGGGTTCCCGACCCCCCGGTCGCGCAGATGACCACCGGCTCCGCCATCACCCCGCGCCCCAGAACGCCGGCCAGCGTCTGACCAAACCCGGTCGGCAAGAGGATCGTGCTGGGCCGCGTCATGCGTGATCCGTTTCCTGATTCTGGTTAATCGAGATGCGCGGCTCGAGCTCGAAGTCGACCAGCCCCTGAGGCATCAGGTCCGGATCCGCTTGAACGCGGAACATCACGGAATCGATGACCCGGTGCAGAAACCCAAACTCCGAGCCGGCGCGTCCCATCACACCGCAACTGATCGTATAATGCGAGGCCGAGAACAGGCGGCAAGGAAAGGTGAACGACGCGGTTGCCCGGTCCCCTTTCGTCATGTTCAGGGTCATTTCGGAGGGCCGCGCTGATCGACTTCCCCCCAGCGGATACCCCGCATGGGTGCGGATGATCATTTGAAACAGAACCTGCCAAGCATCGGATTCAAAATCCACGTCGAAGCAAAACCGATAACGATTTCCGCGGATCAGGGTGTTGACCGGCGCGCCTTCCAGCGTTTCCACTCTTGGGTTTGATATGCGTGCCCCGTTCACCGGCAACTCGGTCCGCCCCTTGGCGATCAGATTGGGGTCGAAACTCTCTCCGACGGGCTCTAGGACGGGTGTCTCCTCCGCCTCCTCGGCCGCACCACCGGACCTGGGATCGTACGCGCCGCCGGAACGGATATCGCTAATGATCGCTTCCCGACTTTCGACCGGCGCGAAGACAAGGCGATGGAACTGATCGATCACCGATTTCGGCTCGCCATCCAGCAACAGACCGCCACCGTCAATCAACAGCGCTCGCCGGCAGAACTGGATCACCGCTTGCGGGCTATGTGAGACAAAAAACAAGGTCCCGCCGGCTTCCTGAAAATCCCGTATCCGGGCGAAGCACTTATTCTGAAACCCCTCGTCCCCGACCGAAAGCGCCTCGTCGACGATCAGAATGTCGGGCTCGACGCTAATGGCGAGCGAGAAGGCGAGACGTACATACATCCCACTGGAATAGGTCCGGACCGGCATGTCGATATAGTCGCCGATATCGGCGAATTCGATCACCGCCTCCATACGCTCATCGATCTCCTCGCGCGAGAGGCCGAGGATCGCGGCGTTCATGTAGAGGTTGTCGCGGCCACTGAAATCACCGTTGAACCCGGCGCCGAGTTCCAGCAAGGCCGACACCCTCCCTCGCACCAGGGCTTGCCCCGTACTGGGCCTAAGGGTTCCGGCTAGAACTTGAAGCAAGGTCGACTTTCCCGCGCCGTTCCGTCCCACCAACCCGACGGTTTCGCCGCGCCGAATGTCGAAGGAGACGTCCCGTAGCGCCCAGGACTCTTGATAGAGTTGACGCGAGTTGCCCACGGCCCATTGCTTGATCCGGTCAAACGGCGTCGTGAAGGTACGATAGACCTTGCTCAGATCCTCGACCCGGATCACCACGTCTTCGGGCAGGTGCGCCGCCTCAGATGACATCGGCGAAAACCCTCTTGCAGCGGGCGAAGATGTAGAACCCGATCCAGGCGGTCACGAAAGCCACCACCGTGTAGATCCCAAGCGCCGACCAATCCGGCGGCATGCCATCCAGCAAGACCCGCCTTAGCCCCTGAATCGGAACCGTCAACGGGTTGAGATAGACCACGGCACGGATATTGTCCGGCAAAGTGTCGATCTTGTAGAAAACCGGCCCCAGGAACAGCAGGACCGTCGCCATCAGGCCGGTCACATGCCCGATATCCCGCAAAAACACGCCAATCGCCGACAGAAACCAGGCGATGCCGGCCATCAGGACGAGGAAGGGTAGCAGGACCAACGGTGCCAGGACCGCGGTCAATGGTAGAGCGCCCAGGGTTGCCGCGTGAACCACCAGCAACACCAACAACCCGATCGCCGTGGTCGTCGCGGCGCTGATCACCGCTGCCAGGGGCAGAAGCTCGGTGGGGAGCACGAACTTTTTCACCAGATTGGGATTGCCGAGCACCACATTCGGCGTCCGCGTAATCACCTCGGCCAGAAACCCATGCAAGACCAGACCGGCGAAGAGAAACTTGGCGAAAGCCGTCAAGTCCGTCGCCGAATCGATCTTGACGGCCTTTGGCGCGAACATGGTCCCGAACACGAAGGTAAAGACGGCGAGCATCAGAAGCGGCGTCAGCACGGCCCAGAACAAACCGGCGAGAGACCCTGTGTATTTCGCCGCGACTTCGCGTCCGACCATGCGAATCAGCAGCAACGGGTCGCGCCATATCGCGACATAGGGTCCAAACGCGGCCCCCCAGAAGGACGGGGCCTTGACCCGCGCGGCATTCACTGAGACGGAGGAAACTGGCATGCCGATGATTATAGCAGTTCGCTTGGGGCGTGGCTTGTCGGGATTGCTTTGGCCAGGACAGGGATGCGTGGTGAGCGCGACAGGATTCGAACCTGTGACCCGCTGATTAAAAGTCAGCTGCTCTACCAACTGAGCTACGCGCCCACGCGGGCGGGAAACTAGGGAATCCGAACCCGGTGGTCAACCTCGACAATGCGAGTGGCGAGAGACGGGGCGTCAGGCGCCCGCGCCAAGCCGTCCGAGGACCGCCCGGGCCTCGGTCATAATGTCGTCGACGACGGCTCCCGCCGGCTTCACGGAACCGATCAAACCCGAGCCCTGCCCCGCCGCGAGCACTCCATTCACGGCATCGCCCTCGACCCGCCCGGCGACCGACGCCGCCAGCCCAACTTCTTGGAGTTGTTGGGGGAACGGTTTGATCTCGTGCTCGCGACCCTTCCACGACTCGGTAAAGGCATTGCGAATCATCCGCGCCGTCTTGCCGGAATTGGCCCGGCTGACGACCGTGCCGTCCTCGTCGATCTCGACGATTTTGTTCTTGTAGTTAATATGGCCGCGGGCCTCCTCGGTGGCGATGAAGCGGGTGCCCATCCACACGCCTTGGGCGCCCAGCGACAAGGCCGCCACCAACCCCCGGCCATCGGAGATACCACCGGCGGCGAGCACCGGGATCTTGACCTGGTCCACGACATTGGCGACCAGCGGCAGGGTTCCGACGCGCCCGACATGCCCGCCGCCTTCATGGCCCGAGGCGATGACCACGTCCACGCCCGACGCCTCGACCTTCAAGGCCTGGCGCGAGGTGCCCACCAGCGACATCACGACCATGCCAGCCGCGTGCGCCCGGTCGACGATCCGGCCGGGATTCCCGAGCCCGGAGACGATCACCGGCACGCCCTCCTCGAAGGTTACCTCGATATGCTCCTCAACCTCCCGCGTATAGGTCGCGGAGGCGTCGTCCGAACCGCGGGCCTCGGCGAACAGAATGTCCACGCCGAAGGGCCTGTCGGTGATTTCCTTCACCAGCCGGATCTCGCGGCGCAGTTGCTCGGCGTCCATGAAGGCCGAACCGATCACCCCCAGGCCACCGGCTTTCGACACCGCGCCGGCCAAGCTGCCATGCGCCACCGAGTACATGCCCGCCTGGCAAATCGGATAATCGATGCCGAGCAACTTGCACAAGGGGTTGTCGTCAAGAACGCCAAAGCCGGCCATCATCAATCTCCGTTAAAGTCAAAAGCCGCCGGAACCCTATCCACGGCAACCGCTAGCGGCAAGCGGGCGTGATTGACAGTCTTGCCAAGAGAGCCTAATGGACATACGTGTCTAGAGATCTGTCGAACGATGTATCGGGAGGCGAAAATGGCCTGGGAAAGCGAAGGCGGTGGGCGCCGCGGTCGTCGCGACGGCCTGCGCGAAGGTCGGCGCGAGAGTCGGCGCGGAGGCCGGCAGGCGGAAACGCGGGATCGGCCGGCCCGGGATATCGATTATCGCCACCTCCACAACCCGTTCCCGCCGATGCGGGTCTACTCAGACGATCAGGTCGCCCACATCCACGACACGGCCCTTCGGGTTCTCGAGGAACTCGGCATGAAGGTGCTCCTCCCCAAGGCGCGGGAGTTTTTCAAGGCCGCCGGCGCCGAAGTGGACGAATCCAGCGCGATGGTGCGCATTGACCGGGCGCTGGTGGCCGAGGCCTTACGAACCGCGCCGAGCGAGATCCCGGTGATCGCCGGGACACCGGAACGCTCCTACACCCTCGGCGGTGACCGGGTGGTGTTTGGTTCGGTCGCCGGCGCACCACACGCCAGCGACACCGATCGGGGCAAGCGGCCGGGCACGCTCTCGGACTTCCGCGACCTGACCCGGCTTTGTCAGTCCTTCGACGTCATTCATTTTCTGGGGCCGGTGGTAGAGCCTCAAGATATCGACACCGCGACACGGCATCTGGAGACCGGGCGCATCGCCCTGTTCGACAGCGACAAACTGGCCTTCGTCTTTGCCCGGGGCACGCCCCAGGCGCGGGATTGTTTCGAGATGATCAAGCTGGCCCGTGGCCTGCCGAACGACGAGGCGTTGCGCCGCGCGGTCTATTGCCAGACCGTGATCAACACCAACTCGCCGCTGACCCTCGACAGCCCGATGGCCAACGGTATCATCGACTTCGCCGAAATGGGCCAGTTGCTGATCATCACGCCGTTCTGTCTATCCGGCGCGATGGCGCCGATTACCATCTCCGGCGCCTTGACACAGCAGCACGCCGAGGCGCTGGCGGCGATCACCCTGTCACAGATCGTCCGCCCCGGCTCACCGGTGATGTATGGCAGTTTCAGTTCCAACGTGGACATGAAGTCGGGCTCCCCCGCCTTCGGAACGCCGGAGCATGTCAAGACCAGTTTTGGTGCTGGCCAACTTGCCCGGCATATCGACCTGCCTTGGCGCTCGGCGGCGGGGACGGCCTCCAACATCGCCGACGCCCAGGCCACCTACGAGACCAGCGCCAGTCTCTGGGCGGCGGTGATGTCCGGCAGCGATCTGATCCTGCACGGCGCCGGATGGCTCGAGGGCGGGCTGACCGCGTCTTATGAGAAATTCATCATTGATATCGAGATGCTGCAGGGCTTCGCCGAGATGTTCGCTCCGGTACCGGCCAGCGAGGATGATCTCGGTTTCTCCGCCATGGCCGAGGTCGGCCCCGGCGGCCATTACTTCGCCGCCGAGCACACCATGAGCCGTTATCAGACCGCGTTCTACGAGCCCGTCGTCTCCGACTGGCGCAATTTCGGCCAATGGACCGAGGCCGGCGCCCCCACCGCCACCGAGCGCGCCAACACGATCTGGAAACGGGTTCTGGAAGAGTTCGAGCCGCCGACGCTCGACATCGCCCGCAAGGACGCGGTCAACGATTTCGTTGAACGCCGCATCCGCGAAGGCGGCGCGCTTCCGGAGAGTTGAGGGCTTCCACCGTTCGTATCCCTGGATTTAATCCAGGGCCCATGCCGCTGACGGTTCCATGGCATGGGCCCTGTCAAACACACTGAAGCAAGCGCGGAAGCGGCCCTGGACTAAATCCAGGGATACGGGAGGGCGGCGCCGCTGAAAGATCGTCGCCCTGGCGCACGGCGGGGCCCCGGTGGCGGAAGCTTGGACAGAGGATGCACGACATAACCAACGGGCGGCCCCGCCGTGCGCCAGGGTAACGGGAGATGGATGGGACCCGGATCGTATCCCTGGATTTAATCCAGGGCCCATGCCGCTGACGGTTCCATGGCACGGCGACCTGTCAAACACGCGGAGACAGGCGCGGAGGCGGCCCTGGATTAAATCCAGGGATACGGGAGGTTGAACCCACGCGGATCGTCGCCCTGGCGCACGGCGGGGCGACCCCGGTGGCGGAAGTCCGAAAAGACGGTGCGTGGCTAGGCTTTTTACACCGCGTAACCAGGATTCTCGCGGTCGAGCTTGCGCATTAGGGCCGGCCATTCGAATTGGCCGATCGGGCGATGGCCGGTGGCGCTGATGGCCTTCTTGGTACGTTCGATGGAGATATCCTGAACCGCTTGCGGGATCTCCACGGCCTTCGCCCCGGCCTGCTGAAACGACAGCTGAAAGCGACAGGCGCGCTCGGCCCGGAACATCCACACGAAGGCCTCGGCCACGGTGCGCCCGACCGTGAGCAGGCCATGATTGCGCAAAACCAGAACGTTGTTTTCGCCGAGATCAGCGATCAGACGCTCGCGCTCACCAAGATCGAAGGCCGGCCCCTCATAGTCGTGATAGCTGGTCTGGGCAATCACCGCCAAGGCCATCTGGGTCAGCGGCAACAGGCCGTCCTGCTGGGTGGCGACGCCGAGACCGGCGGCCGTATGGGTGTGCATCACGCAGCCCGCGTCCTCGCGGCCCATATGCACGGCGCTATGGATGGTATAGCCGGCGGGATTGATGCCGAACTCGGAGTCCGACAGGACATTGCCGTCGATATCGACCTTGACCAGACAGGAGGCGGTCATCTCATCGAACATCATGCCGACCGGGTTGATCAGGAAATGATCCTCGGTACCGGGAATCCGCGCCGACAGATGGGTGGCCAGCATGTCGGACCAGCCATAGAGGTCAACCAGGCGAAAACAGGCCGCGAGATCGACCCGGGTTTCCCACTCGGCCTTGGACATATCGCGGATAGGAACGACGGTCTCCGACATGACTTAACTCTCCTCCTAATCGAAACTGGGCGGCGGCCTAAGCGGCGGCTTGCGTGGCCCGGGCCTTGGCGTCTTCCTTGATCATGTCGGCGGCTTTCTCGGCCGTCATGATCACCGGCGCGTTGATATTCCCCGACGGCATGGTCGGGAAGATCGAGGCGTCGACAACGCGCAGCCCCTCCATCCCATGCACCCGCAACCGATCATCGACCACCGCCATGGGATCGCTGCCCATCTTGCAGGTGCCCATCGGATGATAGGTCGTGGCGCCAGTGTCGCGGGCAAATTGCAGCATGCCCTCGTCGGTGGTCACGTCCGCGCCCGGGTTCATCTCGTGATCAATATACTGGCCCAGCGCTTTGGTCTCGCCAATCTTGCGGCAGAGATGCAGGCCGGCGACGAGCGTGTCCTGATCCAGCTTGTTGGCCAGGAAGTTCGGGCGAATCCTGGGCGCGTCATAGGGGTTGTCGCCGCCGATATGGATCGAGCCCTGACTTTCCGGCCGGCACTGATAGCAGGCCAAGGTCATGCCCGGTTCCTTGTCCAGCTTGCGGTCGGTCGCGGTTTTGAAGCTGCCATGCACGAAAAAGAATTGGACATCCGGGGATTCCAATTCCTCGCGGGTCTTCATGAAGCCGTGGCCGACACCGGCGGTCCAGGTCAGCACGCCGCGCCGGGTGAAGGCCCATTTCACCGCTTCCTTGACCAGATTGAGGCCTCGGGTTTCCTCGTTCAGGGTGATCGGCTTGTTGACCCGCCAGTTCATCCGGGCGGCATAGTGATCGCGGTAATTCTCGCCAACGCCCTGGAGCTCGTGCACCACGTCGATACCGTGGGAGCGCAGGAGCTCCGGTTGACCGATGCCGGACAGCTCCAGCATCTGAGGCGACTGTACCGCGCCGGCGGAGACGATGACCTCGGCATTGGCGCGTTCCTCGCGGGGCAGACCGTCGACCTCGAAGGCGACACCGACGGCGCGTTTGCCCTCGGTCAGGATCTTGGTGGCGTGGGCACGCGAGATCACCGTCAAGTTGCGGCGTGACTTGGCGGGATTGAGAAACGCCCGCGCCGTGCTCTCGCGCCGGCCATTGCGCTGGGTGATCTGATAGTAGCCAAAGCCCTCCTGATCGGCGCCGTTATAGTCGGGGTTGCGCTTGGAGCCGATCTCGACACCGGCGTCGATAAAGGCCTCGATCAGCTCATGCCGCTCATACATGTCATCGACATTGAGGGGGCCGGAGCCGCCGCGATAGTCATCGCCGCCGCGCTCGAAGGTCTCGGATTTCTGAAAATACGGCAGGATGTCCGAATAGGACCAGCCCCGGTTGCCGAGCTGGCCCCAGGTATCAAAATCCAGCGGCTGACCCCGCACATAGAGCATGCCGTTGATCGAACTGGAGCCGCCCAGGACACGGCCGCGAGGGATCGGGATCGAGCGCCCGGAGACATTGTCCTCGGGCTCGGTTTTGAAGTTCCAGTTCACCTCGGGATTATTCAGGGTCTTGGTGAAGCCCACCGGAACATGGATCCAGAAATTGCTATCCTTGTCGCCGGCCTCCAGCAACAGGACGCTCGTCGTGGGATCCTCGCTCAACCGGTTCGCGAGGACACAGCCGGCCGAACCGGCACCGATGATGATGTAATCGAAAGCCATGGATTGCTCCTCCCGAGAGCCGCCACCTGATTTTCCCACGAAGATGCCCGCAAACGTCGCGTTTGGCGATCACGAATGCACTATCGCGGTGCCGGGGCTGTACGACGCGACCCGGTTCGCCTTTGCTTATCGCCAGATCATGGACATCCAAGGGGAGCATCGTCATGAACATCGGAAAACGTCTGGAAGGCAAGGTCGCCATCGTCACCGGCGGCGCGTCGGGGATCGGGGCGGAGACGGCGCGAGCCTTCGCGGCGCATGGCGCCTCGGTGATGCTCGCCGATGTGCAGGACGATCTCGGCGCCACGGTGGTCGAGGAGATCACCGGTGCCGGCGGGACCGCGCGCTATATGCAACTCGATGTCGCCGACGAGGCCGCCTGGGCCGAGGTCGTCGGCGCGACGGTCGAGGCTTTCGGCGCGCTCCACGTGCTCGGCAATATCGCCGGCATCTCGGGGCGCGACCCCAATATGGTGGTCCAGACCAGTGGTACGGCGGGTCCCCGGCTCGAGGATCAAACTCTGGAGCAATGGAACCGGGTGATGGAGATCAACGCGACAGGCGTCTTTCTCGGCACCAAGGCGTCGATCCCGCATATGCGCGAGGCCGGCGGCGGCTCGATCATCAATATCTCGTCGATCTGTGGCATTGTCGGCAGCCACGCCAATGCCGGCTATCACGCCTCCAAGGGCGCGGTGCGGATCTTCTCCAAGGCCGCCGCGGTCCAATACGCCCCCGACAAGATCCGCGTGAACTCGATCCATCCGGGCTTCGTCGACACGCCGATGACCAAGCCCGGCCATTCCAACAACGAAGTCGCCAAGGCCCGCATGGAGGCAACGCCGCTCGGCCGGTTCGGGCGGCCCGAGGACATCGCCATGGGCTGTCTCTATCTCGCTTCGGATGAAGCGTCCTGGGTGACCGGAAGCGAGTTGGTGATCGATGGGGGCATGACGGCGAATTAGCGGGACCTAGGCCGCGCGGGCGTCCTCAAGCTCTTCCGCCGCCTCGTGTTGCCGTCGTAGAAGCGCCACCAGCTCCGGGTCCGGGGTTTTCGGCAAGGTGATTTGCAGGGTCACGAGCTGATCACCGGCGGCCTTGCCCGGGCGCTGGACGCCTTTACCCTTGAGGCGCATAACCCGGCCACCACTTGAGTTTTCCGGGATGGTCAGCGCGATCTCGCCAGTGATGGTCGGAACCCGAACCTTGCCGCCAAGCACCGCGTCGGCGAGCGAAATGGATTGCGTCACGTGGATGTCGTCGCCCTTGCGGCGCAAGATCGGGTGACGGCGCACCGACACCGTGACCAGGGCGTCACCCGCCGACGCGCCGTTCATACCGGGAGCGCCCTTGCCTTTCAGGCGGATGGTCTGACCATCGGCGAGCCCCTTTGGCAAGCTGACCTCGAGAGAGCCGCCGTCAGCCATGGTGACCCGTCGCTTGGCGCCGTTGACCGCGTCGAGAAAGTCGACATCGAGCTTGTAACGGACGTCCTGGCCACGCATCGCCCGCGCGCCGCCACCAGCAAAGCCATGCTGCCCTGAAAATCCACGCCCGCCACCGAAGAGATTGGCAAAGATGTCGCCTAGGTCCCCGAGATCAGCCTCGTCACCATTCACCGTGCAATGGAAACCACCGGGATGTTGCCCAGCGTGCTGGCCCGCATGCCGGCCCTGAAACGGGTTCGCCATCCGCTCGTTACCATCGGCGTCGATTTCGCCGCGATCAAACCGCCCGCGTTTTTTCTCGTCGCCCAGCACCGCGTAGGCTTGCGAGATTTCCTTGAACCGCTGCTCCGCCGCCGCGTCACCGGGATGCAGATCCGGATGGTGGGTTTTGGCGAGCGTTCGATATGCTTTTTTGATGTCCGCCGCGGAGACGTCCTTGTCGATATTCAACACCTCATAAGGATCTTTGGTCATCCGATGCACTCCCTTCATGTCACGCACTTAATGTGACATTTGTGCAACAGTCACATTGGCACGGCTCGTGGTGTTTTCAAGTACGTGAATTGCGAAGTGGGAGGCCACTTTCGATCACCCCGCGCCTATGCGGCCGGGGCGGATAACGAGCGCACACCATGGTGTCGAGCTAGCCGCCGCATTTCCTAAATCCCCGTGAGTTCGGGGGGGCACTCGAGGCCGCGGCGGTCTTGGGAGAGATTTTCGCCGCGTAAACTACATCGAACATGCCAGCTCGAAGACTACGAGCCTCTATTCTCCTGCATTGCCCATATGGCATCCATCGCGCTTTGAAATCTTGAAATACCGAACAGGCCATCATCCAACGTGACAACCTCGTGAGTCCCGTGCCTACGTCGCTTCGTCGTTGTCTTAACAGTCACCGTCCCAATGTCGTTCCCATGATCCGTTCTTTCGACGTTTTGAAACTGGGAGCGGTGGATGCTGGTAACCTTTTTGCCCGGAAACATCCGCACGATCATGATGCGTCGGTTTGTGATCGCATAGTATGTCCAGAGCGCGCGGAGCGCATTCCGTATTGGCGTCAACACCGTCCAAAAGCCGATCGCGAGGAACAGCAAAAGAAAAATCTGGCCGTCTATCTGAGTCCCACTACTCGTTATACTAACTATCGCCACAGCGCAGAGAAAGCCACCGATCAAAACCGAGGTGATTCCTCCTTTTTTGGCGAATGTCCAAGCCGTAGGCCTACCCGCCCATGCGACTTCCTCGCCGGGTTGCAGAACACTGTTTACATAGTCCGCTGCTTTTGCGTCCGAGCCACTGGTCGTATCCGTGGAAGAACGGACGACAACATTGGGCTGTTTTTGAAAGTCATTCTGACCAGACATCGATTTACTCTCTTCATGCATGTTTACCACACGGCGCACCCCTTTAATGTATGCTACAAAGCATTTTACGGCATAGTTTTTTTAATCATCATTTTACCACGAGCCACCCAGGACACATCTTCGGTGGCGGGATTTGGGCATTCCATCTAGTTGTGCGAAATCACTCGCGGCGGTACCGTTGAAAGCAAAAAAAGTGGTCAATGAATTCAACTCCTGGAACCATTCACCAAGATTCATCACGCGTGGCTCCGCGGATTTCGCGGACCAACCGGAGACACTCATGATCACCAAGTTCACCACCGTTTACCCCGGCCATATCGACCTTCCCGACATGGGTCAGGACGCCACCCCGGCGAATGAGCGACGCTTTGACAATGTCCAGCTCGCCGGTGTCTTCGAGAAGACCGAAAAACTCGCCAAATGCCTGGACGAAAACGGCTTCGACATGCTGTGGCTGGCCGAGCATCACTTTCAGCACGAGGGATACGAGGTGATCCCGAACCTGCTGATGATGGCGGTGCATCTGACCCATCTGACGAAGAAGCTGCGGATCGGCTGTGGGTTCAACATCACGCCCATGCGGCACCCCCTGCGCCTGGCCGAGGATTTCGCCACCGCCGACATTATGACCAAGGGGCGCACGGTGTTCGGCGTCGGCCGGGGCTATCATGGCCGCGAGGTCGAGACCTTCGGCGCGCCGCTCAGGGATTCCGACGCCAATCGCGAGCTGTTCGAGGAACAGGTCGAGATCATGTTCAAGGCCTTCAACAACGAATCCTTCAGTCACCAGGGCAAGCACTACACCCTGCCGCCGGAGATGCCGTATCGCG
>JADHLJ010000046.1 GCA_016780745.1 Alphaproteobacteria bacterium
TCCGTCGTGCGGAAGTAGAACTGCGGGCGATAGTTCGAGAAGAACGGCGTGTGACGACCACCCTCGTCCTTCGTCAGAATGTAAGCCTCGCAGGTGAACTTCGTGTGCGGCTTGATCGAACCAGGCGCCGCGATAACCTGACCGCGCTCAACGTCCTCGCGGCCAATACCACGCAGCAGCAGACCAACATTGTCGCCAGCCTGACCCTGATCCAGAAGCTTGCGGAACATCTCAACGCCCGTGCAGACCGACTTCGCAGTCTCCCGAATGCCAAGGATCTCCACATTGTCGTTCACCTTGATCACGCCCTGCTCAACACGGCCCGTCACAACCGTGCCCCGGCCGGAGATCGAGAAAACATCCTCGATCGGCATCAGGAATGGCTGATCAATCGGACGCTCCGGCTGAGGGATGTAGCTGTCAACAGCCGCCATCAGCTCAAGGATCGCGTTCTTGCCGGTCTCCTCGTTCGAATCCTCAAGCGCCGCCAAGGCCGAACCCTTGATGATCGGAATATCGTCGCCCGGGAAGTCGTAAGACGAAAGCAGCTCGCGAACCTCAAGCTCAACAAGCTCAAGAAGCTCCTCGTCGTCAACCTGGTCGACCTTGTTCATGAAAACAACAAGCGCCGGAACGCCAACCTGACGCGCCAGAAGAATGTGCTCCCGCGTCTGTGGCATCGGGCCATCGGCCGCCGACACAACGAGAATGCCGCCGTCCATCTGAGCCGCGCCCGTGATCATGTTCTTCACGTAGTCGGCGTGGCCAGGGCAATCAACATGCGCGTAGTGACGACTCTCGGTCTCGTACTCAACGTGAGCCGTCGAGATCGTGATACCACGAGCCTTCTCTTCCGGCGCCTTGTCAATCTGATCATAGGCCGTGAAATCGGCACCGCCGCTCTCAGCCAAAATCTTCGTGATCGCTGCCGTCAGACTCGTCTTGCCGTGATCAACATGGCCAATCGTGCCTATGTTGCAATGCGGCTTGTTTCGCTCGAACTTCGCCTTCGCCATCGTCGTAACTCCGTCTTCTAAAACAATGCGCCAATTGATGGTCGGGCCGGTTGGCCCGCCCGGTCACGCCATCTTCGCGGTCACCTCGTCGGCCACCGCTTGCGGCACTTGCTCGTAGTGATCGAAATGCATGGTGTATTGCGCCCGGCCCTGGCTCATCGAGCGCAGCGTGTTCACATAGCCGAACATGTTCGCCAGCGGGACCATGGCATTGATGACCCGCGCGTTGCCGCGTTGATCCATGCCCGCGACGTTGCCGCGACGGCTGCTGAGATCCCCGATGATGTCACCCATGTAATCTTCAGGCGTTACCACCTCGACCCGCATGATCGGCTCCATCAACTTCGGTTTCGCCTTCGGGATGCCCTCGCGGAACGCCGCGCGGGAGGCGATCTCGAAGGCCATCACGCTGGAGTCCACATCGTGGCTAGCGCCATCAATCAAGGTCGCCTTGAAGTCGATCAGCGGGAAACCGGCGATGACGCCTGAATCCTTGGCCGAAGCCAGGCCTTTTTCGACACCCGGAATGTATTCCTTCGGCACGGAACCACCGACGATCTTGTTCTCAAAAACAAAACCCTCGCCGACCTCAAGCGGCTCAAACACCAACTTGATACGCGCGAATTGCCCAGAACCACCGGTTTGCTTCTTATGGGTGTAATCAATCTCGGCGCTTTGCGTGATCGTCTCGCGATAAGCCACCTGTGGCGCGCCGACATTGGCGTCGACCTTGAACTCTCTCCGCATGCGATCGACCAGGATCTCGAGATGAAGCTCGCCCATCCCCTTGATCACGGTCTGACCGCTTTCGACATCGCTGGTAACCCGGAACGAGGGATCCTCGGCGGCAAGACGCGCCAACGCGGTACCCATCTTTTCCTGATCACTCTTGGTCTTCGGCTCGACCGCCACCTCAATAACGGGATCCGGGAACTCCATCCGCTCCAGGATCACCGGCTTGAGAGGGTCACAAAGCGTGTCTCCCGTGGTCGTGTTCTTCAGCCCCGCCAAGGCAATAATATCACCGGCGCGCACTTCCTTAACGTCTTCGCGGCTGTTGGCGTGCATTTCCAGCATCCGGCCAATTCGCTCGCGACCACCCTTGACGGTATTCAAAACGCCCGAGCCGGTTTCCAGAACACCGGAATAAACCCGCATGAAGGTCAGCGATCCGACGAACGGGTCGTTCATGATCTTGAATGCAAGGCCCGAGAACGGCTCATCATCGCTGGTCCGACGCTCAACCGGTGTATCGCTGTCGGGCAGAACACCAGTGACATGCTCAACGTCGATCGGCGACGGCAGAAAGTCGACAACGGAGTCCAGCAGCGGCTGAACGCCCTTGTTCTTGAAGGCGGAGCCGCACAAGACCGGGACAAAAGCAGCGGCCAGCGTCCCCTTGCGAATGCATTGGCGGAGCGTCTCCTCGGAGATCTCCTCGCCCTCGAGATAGGCTTCGAGGGCGGTTTCGTCCTGCTCCACCGCCAGCTCAACGAGCGTGGCGCGATATTCGTTGGCCCGGTCAACCAAATCGGCCGGGATGTCCTCGATCTCGAATTTCGCGCCAAGGCTTTCATCGAGCCAACGCACCGCCTTCATTTTGATCAGATCGACAAGACCCACAAAGTCGGACTCGGAACCGATCGGCAGTTGGGTCACCAGCGGCACCGCGCCGAGGCGGTCATCAATCATCGACACACAACGATAAAAATCGGCGCCGATCCGATCCATCTTGTTCACGAAACAAATGCGCGGAACGTTGTACTTATCGGCCTGACGCCAGACGGTTTCGGACTGAGGCTCAACACCGGCGACCGAGTCGAACACCGCGACAGCACCATCGAGAACCCGCAACGCGCGCTCGACCTCAATGGTAAAGTCAACGTGACCAGGCGTGTCGATGATGTTGATCTGATGATCATTCCAGTGGCAGGTCGTCGCGGCCGACGTAATGGTGATGCCGCGCTCTTGCTCTTGCTCCATCCAGTCCATGGTGGCGTTGCCGTCATGAACCTCGCCAATCTTATAGGATCGGCCCGTGTAATAGAGCACCCGCTCCGTCGTCGTGGTCTTGCCGGCATCGATATGGGCCATGATGCCGATGTTGCGATACCGTTCGAGGGGGATTTTTCTAGCCATGATCAGATCTCTCGCGCCCGGGTTACCAGCGGTAATGGGAGAAGGCTTTGTTGGCCTCCGCCATACGATGGGTGTCTTCCTTCTTCTTGACCGCCGCGCCCCGATTATTGGCCGCGTCAAGAAGCTCGCCGGAAAGACGGTCCACCATGGTGTTCTCGGAGCGCTTGCGCGCGGCCTCGATGGTCCAGCGAATGGCGAGCGCTTGAGCCCGGTCCGTACGAACCTCGACCGGCACCTGATACGTCGCGCCACCAACCCGGCGTGAGCGAACCTCGACCGTCGGGCGCACATTGTTAAGCGCGTCGTGGAACAGGTTCACGGGCGGCTGTCCCGAGCGCGCCTCGATCTTGTCGAACGCACCGTAAACGATACCTTCGGCGGTCGAGCGCTTGCCGTCATACATCAGGCAGCTCATGAACTTACTGACGATCTGGTCCTTGAACTTGGCGTCGGGCAGGACGTCCCGTTTTTCTGCGCGATGGCGTCTGGACATGAGACCGTCTCCTTACTTCGACCGCTTGGCGCCGTATTTCGACCGGCGCTGGCGACGACCCTCGACGTCCTGGACGTCAAGGGTTCCGCGAATGATGTGATGGCGAACGCCGCGGATCATCTCCGCGGATTGTTCCAGGAGGTTATGACCCTCGCCGGAAATGTAGCTGGCTGCCTCGAAACTTTTGGTCAAGCGCATGCGCGCGACCCTACGCGGGGCCGAGTTCGGCTTTTTCGGGGTAGTGGCGCGGACGCGAGCGCAATCACCACGTATTTCAAGATACGCCTCCAAGGCCGGAACCCTGGCACCGGCAATTGGTTTTGGCCGACCCTGGAGGGTCAACTGGCTGATCGTCGGCATTGAGGCTTTCCCTCTCGACCAAAAAAACATGCGAAACCCGGACCTCCTTGCCTTACCGGCGGATGAGGGCCGAACGTTTCGCTCTACAGGGCCTCTTCGGGAGGCCTGACCGTCTTTTGCTTGTCTTCGACGCCGTGTTTGTCACTTCTGGAGCCCATATCGGCTCGGTCGGAGACACCACCGGCGTCGCAAAAGTTGGCGGATACTATTTAGATGACCATTGCGGGTCAAGCACTGAGTTCACGGAAATCGCATGTTTCCGCTAATGCCCCGGCTAAGTGGAAATAGTACGTTTTCATCGATCCGAACGACGTTAAATTTCATTTTTACCCACTACGGTGTTCTTTAAAAACAACCGCGAAAAGCAGCTATCAACGGACTTCGCGTTGCACCGAAACGAATCCGGCCCCGGAAAACTTTCCGGGGCCGGAGACCAGTTCGAAAAGACCGAGCAACGGGAGTTATTCGGCCGCAGGCACCTGCGCCTCGGTTTCGTCGACAAGCGCCGGGGTTTCTTCCTCGCGCGGTGGCGCCAGTTCGCGATCGCGCTCGGACGCGATACGCTTGAACCGGTTCATTACGCTTCCCGTACCCGCCGGGATCAATCGACCCACAATCACGTTTTCCTTCAAACCCTCGAGCCCATCGACACGGCCAGAGACCGCCGCTTCGGTGAGCACCCTCGTGGTCTCCTGGAAGGAGGCCGCCGAGATGAACGATTTGGTTTGCAACGAGGCCTTGGTGATGCCTTGAAGGACAGGCTTGGCCGTGGCCGCGCGCAACCCCTCGGCTATCGCCTTGTCGTTGGCCTCTTGGAACTCATCACGGTCCACGGTTTCCCCGACCAGCAGGGTGGTCTCCCCGCCGTCCTCGACTTCAACCTTCTGGAGCATCTGACGAACAATGACTTCAATATGCTTGTCATTGATCTTCACGCCCTGCAGCCGATAAACGTCCTGGATCTCATTGATCAGATAGGATGCCAAGGCCTCGACACCGAGAATGTTCAAGATGTCATGGGGCACGGGGTTACCATCCATGAGCAGATCACCGACCTGAACATAGTCACCCTCTTGAACCGCGAGATGCTTGCCTTTCGGGATCAGCAGCTCAACGGTTTCGCCGTCGCCCTCGGTCGGCGTCACCATGATCCGCCGTTTGGTCTTGTAGTCACGACCGAATTCGACCCGGCCCTCGGACTCGCTGATGATGGCGTAGTCCTTCGGCTTGCGGGCCTCGAACAATTCCGCGACCCGGGGCAAACCACCCGTGATATCTCGGGTTTTCGAAGATTCCCGAGGAATACGCGCAAGCACGTCGCCAGCCTGGACCTCCGCCCCGTTTTCGACCGAAAGAATGGCGTCGACCGACATGAAGTAACGGGCCTCGAGACCATTGGCCAACTCGAGCACTTCTCCAGCATCGTCGCGGAGCGTCACCCTGGGACGCAGATCGGCACCCTTGGGCTGCTGCTTCCAATCAAAGACGACCCGTGACGCGATACCCGTGGCTTCGTCCACCACCTCGCGCATGGATACGCCCTCAACCAGATCAACATAGTGGGCAATACCCTTCTTCTCGGTGATGATCGGAATCGTATAGGGATCCCAATCCGCGAGCTTCTGGCCTTGCGTCACCTCGACATCATCGTCAACGAGCAGACGCGAGCCATACGGAATCCGATGACGGGCCCGCTCACGCCCCTGAGCGTCCTGCAGAACCACCTCGGTGTTTCTGCTCATGACGATCAAAATGCCTTCGGAATTCGCGACCACGTTGCGGTTCACGATCTTGACCTTGGCCTCGAACGCCGCCTCGACGCTCGACTGCTCGGCGCCACGCTGGGCGGCGCCGCCGATGTGGAAGGTGCGCATGGTAAGCTGCGTGCCCGGCTCGCCGATCGACTGAGCGGCGATAACGCCCACCGCCTCGCCGACATTGACCCGAGTGCCCCGCGCAAGATCACGGCCGTAACAGCTGCCACAGACACCGACCTTCGTTTCGCAGGTCAGCACCGAGCGGATCAGCACCGCGTCGATACCGGCCCGATCGATCCGTTCGACAGCCTCCTCGTCGATAATCTCCGCGGCCCCGACAATAAGTTCGCCCGAAAGCGGGTCCTTGACGTCCACGGCGGAACTGCGACCAAGAATACGCTCGGACAGCTCCTCGATGACCTCGCCACCTTCGATAACCGCCTTGACCGTCAAGCCTTCCTGAGTTCCACAATTTTCCTCGGTAATGATGCAATCCTGAGCGACATCCACCAGACGCCGAGTCAGGTAACCCGAGTTCGCGGTCTTCAGAGCCGTATCGGCCAGTCCCTTTCGGGCACCATGCGTCGAGTTAAAGTACTCGAGCACGGTCAAGCCTTCCTTGAAGTTCGATATGATCGGCGTCTCGATGATCTCGCCCGAGGGCTTGGCCATGAGACCCCGCATGCCGGCCAGCTGCTTGATCTGGGCGGGGGAACCACGGGCACCGGAATGCGCCATCATCCACACCGCGTTGACCTCCTCGCCGGGCTGAGTGGTCATCATCCGAGCCATCATCTCCTCGGCCACCTGATCGGTGCAGCGCGACCAGACGTCAACGACCTTGTTGTACTTCTCGCCCTGGGTAATCAAACCGTCGAGATACTGCTGCTCGAACTCCTTGACCTGGTTGTTGGCCCCGTCGACCAAACCAACCTTGGCGTCCGGGATGATCAAATCGTCCTTGCCGAACGAGATGCCGGCCGCGCAAGCCTGGCCGAAGCCGAGCGCCATGATGCGGTCCGCGAAGATCACCGTCTCCTTCTGACCGCAATGGCGATACACCATGTCGATGACGTTGGAGACTTCCTTCTTGGTCATCAACTTGTTGATGACCTCGAAGGTCAGCTTCGGATTGTCGGGCATGAATTTGGCGAGTTTGAGCCGACCCGGCGTGGATTCAACCCGCTTAATCACCTTCTCGCCAGTCTCGTCATACGCCTCAACGCGCGCATGCACCTTCGAATGCAGATGCACGGTTCCGTTGTTCAGGGCATGTTCGACCTCGGCCATATCCACAAAGGTCATGCCCTCGCCAGGCATGCCCTCGCGTTCCATCGTCAGATGATAGAGGCCAAGGATGATATCCTGGGATGGCACGATGATCGGTTTGCCATTGGCCGGGCTGAGGATGTTGTTGGTCGACATCATCAAAACCCGCGCCTCAAGCTGAGCCTCGAGGGACAGTGGCACGTGAACCGCCATCTGGTCGCCGTCGAAATCAGCGTTGAACGCGGTGCAAACCAGCGGGTGCAGCTGGATCGCCTTGCCCTCGATCAGAACCGGCTCGAACGCCTGAATACCAAGGCGGTGCAACGTCGGCGCGCGATTCAACAGAACCGGGTGTTCGCGGATAACCTCTTCAAGAATATCCCATACCTCGGGACGTTCCTTCTCGACCATTCGCTTGGCCGCCTTGATGGTGCTCGCCAAACCGTAGAGCTCAAGCCTTGAGTAGATGAACGGCTTGAACAGCTCCAAGGCCATTTTCTTCGGCAAACCGCATTGATGCAGCAGCAGTTCCGGACCGACCACGATGACCGAGCGGCCGGAATAGTCCACGCGCTTTCCGAGCAGGTTCTGCCGGAAGCGGCCTTGCTTGCCCTTGAGCATGTCGGACAAAGACTTAAGCGGACGCTTGTTGGCGCCGGTGATCACCCGTCCCCGACGACCGTTGTCGAACAACGCATCGACGGCTTCCTGCAGCATGCGCTTTTCGTTGCGCACGATGATGTCTGGCGCACGCAATTCGATCAGACGCTTCAACCGGTTGTTCCGGTTGATAACCCGACGATAGAGATCGTTCAGGTCCGAGGTCGCGAACCGACCGCCGTCCAACGGGACCAGCGGGCGCAGCTCGGGCGGGATCACCGGGACAACATCCAGGACCATCCACTCGGGACGGCAACCGGATTCCATGAACGCCTCGACGAGCTTCAGGCGCTTGACCAATTTCTTGCGTTTGGCCTCCGAGCCCGTGGTCCGAAGTTCCTCGCGGATCTCCACGCGTTCTTCCTCGAGATCCAACGCGACCAGCATCTCTTTCAGCGCCTCGGCGCCGATGGAGGCGCGGAAGGTGTCCTCGCCAAACTCGTCCATCGCGTCGAAATACTCTTCCTCGGAGATCAGCTGACGCTTCTTGAACGAGGTGAAACCCTCGTCAAGGATCACGAAGCTCTCGAAATAGAGAACCCGTTCCAACTCCTTCAAAGTCATGTCGACCAGCAAGCCGATACGGCTCGGCAGCGACTTCAGGAACCAGATATGAGCAACCGGCGAGGCCAGCTCGATATGCCCCATGCGTTCCCGGCGCACCTTGCTCAAGGTCACCTCGACACCGCATTTCTCGCAGATGATGCCGCGATACTTCATCCGCTTGTACTTGCCGCACAAGCACTCGTAATCCTTGATCGGGCCAAAGATCCGGGCGCAGAACAGGCCGTCGCGCTCCGGTTTGAACGTCCGATAGTTGATGGTTTCGGGCTTCTTGATCTCACCGAACGACCAGGAACGAATACGCTCCGGCGCCGCAATGGAAATCCGGATTTGGTCGAAACTCTCGGTCCCCGAGGGTTGTCCGAAAATGTTCATCAACTCATTCATAAAGCGTCTCCTTGCGCCCGCTGGACGCGTTGGTCCGGCCACCCGCGTGGCCACGACCAGCTGGGGTACCCCAACTGGAAGACAGTCCGGCCCACGCCCCGTTTTTCAACGGAACACGCGCCGAACAGGCGTTAAAACTGTTGCTGGTCCAAATCAACATTAAGACCAAGCGATCGAAGTTCCTTAACCAGGACGTTGAACGATTCCGGGATACCCGCCTCGAAATTGTCATCGCCTCGGACGATCGCCTCATAGACCTTGGTACGGCCAGACACATCGTCCGATTTCACCGTCAGCATCTCCTGCAATGTGTAGGCGGCGCCATAGGCTTCGAGCGCCCAAACCTCCATCTCGCCAAACCGCTGTCCACCGAACTGCGCCTTGCCACCAAGGGGCTGTTGGGTAACCAAGCTGTAAGGGCCAATGGAACGCGCATGAATCTTATCGTCGACCAGATGGTGCAGCTTCAGCATGTAAATATAGCCCACCGTGACCTTTCGGTCGAATGCTTCACCGGTTCGGCCATCCACAAGCGTCACCTGCCCCGTCGAATCGAGACCGGCATGCTCCAGCATCCGCACGATGTCTTCCTCGCGCGCACCGTCGAAAACCGGGGTTCCCATCGGCACACCGCTGGTCAGGTTACCGGCGAGTTCGACGACTTCCTTGTCGTTCAGCGGCGCGACCTGATTGGTGTACTGGTCATCACCGTAGATGCCCTTCAGGGTCCCACGAAGGTCATCGACCTCCTTGCTTCGGCCAATCTGCTCCAACATCTGGGAGATCTGCCGGCCCAGGCCATGCGATGCCCAGCCCAGGTGGGTTTCCAGGATCTGGCCCACATTCATGCGCGAGGGAACACCCAACGGGTTCAACACGATATCCGCCGGCGTGCCATCCTCGAGATAGGGCATATCCTCGATCGGCGCGATCTTGGAGATGACACCCTTGTTGCCGTGACGACCGGCCATCTTGTCACCGGGCTGAAGCTTGCGCTTCACCGCGACGAAGACCTTGACCATCTTCATGACGCCCGGCGGCAACTCATCGCCGCGCTGCAGCTTCTCGACCTTGTTGTCGAAACGTGCCTGAAGCTGTTCGATCGAGCGTTCGAACTCCTGACGGAAGCCTTCGAGAATTTCCATCTGCTGGTCGTTCTCGACACCGAACTGGCGCCATTGACCGCGGGTGAACTTCTCGAGCGTGGCTTCGTCGATCACCGCGCCCGCCTCGAAACCCTTGGGGCCGGCGATCGCCACCTGACCAATCAGGAATTCCTTCAATCGGTCATAGAAACCGCTTTCCAGGATCGCCCGTTCGTCGTCGCGGTCCTTGGCCAGCCGTTCGATATCCGAGCGTTCGATCGCCTGGGCGCGCTCGTCCTTGTCGACACCCCGGCGCGAGAACACGCGGACTTCAACGACCGTCCCAGTGCCTCCCGGCGGGACCTTGAGCGAGGTATCGCGCACGTCGGACGCTTTCTCACCGAAGATCGCCCGGAGCAATTTCTCCTCCGGCGTCATCGGCGACTCGCCCTTCGGCGTGACCTTGCCGACCAGGATATCCCCCGGATTAACCTCGGCGCCGATATAGACGATGCCCGCTTCGTCCAGGTTCTTGAGCGCTTCCTCGCCGACATTCGGAATGTCGCGGGTGATCTCTTCCTGGCCGAGCTTGGTATCCCGAGCCATGATCTCGAATTCCTCGATATGGATCGAGGTAAAGACATCATCGCGGACGATGCGCTCGGAGATCAGGATCGAATCCTCGAAGTTGTAGCCGTTCCAAGGCATGAACGCGACCAGCACGTTCCGGCCAAGCGCCAGTTCTCCAAGCTCCGTGGACGGGCCATCGGCGATGATGTCGCCGGCCTGCACCACGTCACCAACCGCGACCAGCGGACGCTGGTTGATGCAAGTGTTCTGGTTCGAGCGCTGGAACTTCAACAGGCTGTAGATGTCAACGTTGGACTGCGCCGTGACGTTTTGTTCCGAAGAGCGAATCACGATGCGTTGGGCATCGACCTGATCGACCACGCCGGAGCGACGCGCCATGATGGCGACACCGGAATCCCGCGCCACCGTGGCTTCCATGCCGGTCCCGACATAAGGCGCCTCGGCCCGAACCAACGGCACCGCCTGGCGTTGCATGTTCGACCCCATGAGCGCGCGGTTGGCGTCATCGTTCTCAAGGAACGGGATCAGCGCCGCGGCGACGGAGACCAACTGTTTGGGCGAGACATCGATGAGATCAATATCGGCCGGGCGCGCCAAACCGATATCGCCCTGCCTGCGCACCGGCACCAGGTCTTCGACAAAACGTCCTTCGGCATCAAGCTCGGCGTTGGCCTGAGCAACCGTGTAACGGCCCTCCTCCATCGCCGAGATGTAGATGACCTCGTCCGTGACCGTGCCGTCCTTGATGACCCGGTAGGGCGCCTCGATGAAGCCGTACTGATTCACCCGCGCATAGGTGGCGAGTGAGTTGATCAGGCCGATATTCGGGCCTTCAGGCGTTTCGATCGGACAGATCCGCCCGTAATGGGTCGGATGCACGTCACGAACTTCAAAGCCCGCGCGTTCCCGCGTCAAACCGCCCGGGCCCAAGGCCGACAGGCGCCGCTTGTGAGTGATTTCGGAAAGCGGGTTGGTCTGATCCATGAACTGCGAGAGCTGGGAGGATCCGAAGAACTCACGCACCGCCGCCGCCGCCGGCTTGGCGTTGATCAGGTCATGCGGCATCACGGTATCAATTTCGACCGAGCTCATCCGCTCGCGGATCGCCCTCTCCATGCGCAGAAGTCCGACGCGATACTGGTTCTCCATCAACTCGCCGACGGACCGGACACGCCGGTTACCGAGATGGTCGATATCGTCGATCTCGCCGCGACCATCCTTCAACTCAGTCAGGATACGAAGGATCTCAAGCACATCCTGCTTGCGCAGCACGCGCTGGGTATCCGGTGTTTCCTGAGCCAGACGCGCATTCATCTTCACTCGGCCAACCGCCGAGAGGTCATAGCGCTCGGAATCGAAGAACAGGCCGTCGAAGAGCGCTTCCGCGGTCTCGAGGGTCGGCGGCTCGCCCGGGCGCATGACCCGATAAATATCGATCAGCGCTTCCTCGCGGGTCGCGTTCTTGTCGGCGGCCAGCGTGTTGCGGATATAGGCGCCGACATTCATGTGGTCGATGGACAGGATCGGCAGCTCATCGATCTTGGCTTCGGCGAGCTTGGCCAAGAGCTCCTCATCCAGCTCGGCACCCGCCTCGACGAGGACGATGCCCGTGGTCTCGTCGATCAGATCGGCACCGACATATTGACCATGCAACTCCTCGCTCGGCACAAAGATGTCCTTCAGCCCCGCTTCCGCGAGCTTGCGCGTCGAACGCGGCGTCATCTTGTCACCGGCGGACGCCACAACCTGACCGGTATCCGCGTCAACAAGATCACTGATCAGTTTCTGGCCGCGCATGCCCTCGGCGTCGAACGCCGCGCGCCAACCCTCGCCTTCCCGGCGATAGGACTGGGCATCATAGAAGAAATCGAGGATTTCCTCGGCGGTCATGCCATAGACCTTGTTGCGATCGGCTTCGTCGCCCGAGGCATGGCAATCCGCGAGGTACTTTTCGGAACCCGCGCTCATCAGCGCCAGCAACAGCGTCGTGGCCGGCAGCTTACGGCGGCGGTCGATGCGGACATAGACGATGTCCTTGGCATCGAACTCGAAATCAAGCCATGAGCCGCGATATGGGATCACCCGGGCCGCGAACAGATATTTGCCCGAGGAATGGGTCTTGCCCTTGTCGTGATCAAAGAAAACGCCCGGCGAGCGATGCATCTGCGAGACAATCACGCGCTCGGTGCCATTGATGACGAAGGTGCCGTTCATGGTCATGAGCGGCATATCGCCCATGTAGACGTCCTGCTCCTTGATGTCGCGGATCGAGCGCGAGCCGGTATCCTCGTCAACGTCCCACACCACGAGGCGTAGAGTGACCTTAAGCGGCGCGGCGAAGGTCAGGCCGCGCTGTTGGCACTCCTCGACGTCGTATTTCGGAGTCTCGAGCTCATAGCGCACGAATTCTAGCATGGCCCGTTCGGAGAAATCCTTGATCGGAAAAACCGATTTAAAGACTTCCTGCAAACCCACGTCCTGACGCTCTTCCGCCCAGACATCCATCTGCAGGAAAAAGTCGTAGGAGCTTTTTTGCACCTCGATAAGATTCGGCATTTGCGCGACTTCGTTGATACGCCCGAAGGTTTTGCGCACGCGCTTACGGCTGGTGAAGGATCCTACGGAGGAAATCGCCATGGTCAGACCTCGTTTGCCTCTGGTGTCACGCGGTCGAACAGCCGACCGGTGGTAGTCTACATTTCCAAGAACCCGGGATCTCTTGCCCCGCCCCCTTGGGAACGCCAAAATCCGCTCTCGCCGATGGCCCTACCGCAAAAAAATTCAGCGGTGGTGGTCATCGGCCAGAACGGACGGTTCGAGTGGCCGGTCACCGCCGCGAAACAGTGACCGGCCCTCGAGATTTTGACTGACGCCAAGCCTACTTCAGCTCGATGGTCGCGCCAGCTTCTTCCAGCTTCTTCTTCATCTCTTCGGCTTCGTCCTTCGTGGCGCCTTCCTTGATCGCCTTCGGAGCACTCTCGACGAGGTCCTTGGCTTCCTTCAGGCCCAGTCCGGTGATCGCCCGAACTTCCTTAATGACGTTGATCTTCTTGTCGCCAACGGAGGCGAGAACAACATCAAAGTCAGTCTTTTCCTCGGCGGCGGCGCCACCGGCGTCACCACCCGCGGCGGCGGGCATGGCCATCGCCATCGGCGCGGCGGCGGCGGCGGAAACGCCCCACTTTTCCTCGAGCAACTTCGAGAGCTCGGCGGCCTCGAGTACGGTCAGGTTCGACAGTTCGTCGACCAGCTTATCCAAATCAGCCATTTCTTTCTTCTCCACGTTTGAACGCTATGAACGTCGCTTGCTTGAGCGGCCGCACGGCTCACCCCTGTTGGCCACGCGCCGCGAGCACCCGGGCAACCTTTGTCCCCGGTGCAGGCATGACACGCGCCAGTTTTTCGGCCGGCACCGGAAGCACACCCACGATCCTCGAGAGCGGTGCTTGCAGCAATCCAACCAATTTGGCTCGCAGTTCGTCGATCGAGGGAAGCTCGGAAAGAGTCTTCACCTCCGCCGGCGAGAGCATGGAGCTCCCGATAGCGCCCGCAACAATGCTGAACTTGTCGTTCTTGTTGGCGAACTCGACGGTGGCCTTGGCCGTTGCAACCGGATCCGGCGACGTCGCGATCGCCGTCGGCCCGGTAAATTGCGGATCAAGACCCTCGTACTGCGTGCCTTTCAGAGCGAGACGAGCTAGCCGATTTTTGGTCACTTTATAGCCGGTACCCGCTTCACGCATGGCCGAGCGGAGTTCTTCAACTTCCGCCACCGACATGCCGACCTGCTTGGTAACCACGACGACCGCGGTTTCCGAGAAGGTCTTGTGAAGCGACTCGACCAGATCGACCTTTTCAGTTCGGTTCACTGATCATCTCCACTTCATTGGACCCGCCCCAATCCTCGGGAAACGGATCCCTTGCACACTCATCACCGGCTTGTCGCCGATGACACGGTTCGCCTGTCCCAAAGTTCAAACGGGAGGCCGGGCACGAGACCCGAAATTCCGTTCGTTACCTTGTCTACACGGGCAGCTTGCACATTTAGGCCAACGGTCGGAACCGACGGCACCCGTGGTCTCGGACAGGTCGGGGCCGACCGAGGCCGACCCCATCCAGCGTATCACCAGGGATACGCCGAATAACGTAGCGTCAGGTCGTCGGCGCGGAGCCCAGGGCCGACGTTTCCACGCCAATTCCCGGGCCATGCGTCGAACTTACCGCGACACGCTTGATATAAGTGCCCTTGGCGCCGGTCGGCTTGGCCTTCTGGACCGCGTCGACGAAAGCCGTCGCGTTTTCGACCAATTGCTCCTCGGAGAAACTCGCCTTGCCGATGCCACCATGCACGATGCCGGCCTTCTCGACCCGGAACTCAACCTGACCGGCCTTCGCGGCTTGCACCGCGCCGGCGACATCCGGCGTCACGGTTCCGAGTTTCGGGTTCGGCATCAGGCCTCGCGGGCCAAGCACCTTACCCAATCGGCCAACAACCGCCATCATGTCCGGCGTCGCGACCACCCGGTCGAAATCCATCATGCCGCCCTGGATCGATTCCATCAGATCCTCGGCTCCAACGATATCGGCGCCGGCTTCCTTGGCTTCCTCGGCCTTGGCGTCCCGCGCGAAAACCGCGACCCGCACCGACTTGCCGGTGCCGTGCGGCAGCGAAACCACGCCGCGCACCATCTGATCGGCGTGACGGGGGTCGACACCGAGATTCATCGAAATCTCAACCGTCTGATCAAACTTTCCGCCACTCGCCCGCTCCTTGATGGTCTTGAGAGCCGCGGGCAATTCAACGGTTTGGTTCCTGTCGATGGTCTTGTAGGCCTCGACCAGCTTCTTGCCTTTTTTTGCCATGATCCGTTACCCCACTACTTCCACGCCCATGGACCGGGCGGAACCCTTGATCATCATAACGGCGCCATCCATGTCGACGGCGTTCAGATCGGGCATCTTGGTTTCGGCGATTTCCTTCGCCTGGGCGATCGTGATGCTGCCGACGATTTCCTTACTCGGCGTCGACGTGCCCTTGGCGATGCCAGCGGCCTTGCGGATCAGGAACGAGGCCGGAGGGGTTTTGGTGATGAATGAAAACGTCCGATCCCCATAGGCGGTGATCACCACCGGGATCGGCATACCTTGCTCCAGGTTGCCGGTAGCGGCGTTGAACGCCTTACAAAATTCCATGATGTTCAACCCGCGCTGACCCAGCGCCGGCCCCACGGGAGGCGACGGATTAGCCGCGCCGGCGGGGATTTCGAGCTTGATATAGCCCGCGATCTTCTTAGCCATTCAACTTACCCTTTCCAACGATCCGGGTGGTACACGACCCTTCCGGGATTTCGGAAGGCACCTCCCACCTGGTCTGATTGTCTTCTCGCGCCGAGGTATCGGCCCAAGAGGACGGTTACTACATCTTCTCGACCTGGCTGTATTCCAGATCAACCGGGGTGGAGCGCCCGAAGATCGACACCGCGACCTTGAGGCGGGTCTTCTCTTCGTCGACTTCCTCGACATAACCGTTGAACGAGGCGAAGGGACCATCGGCCACCCGCACCTGTTCGCCAATTTCGTAGGTGATCCTCGGCTTCGGTCTCTCGACCCCTTCGGCCACCTGTTTGATCAGCCGCGTCGCCTCACCCTCGGTGATAGGCACGGGCTTGCCCTTGCCGCCCAGGAAGCCCGCCACTTTTGGCTGATCTTCCACGAGATGCCAGCTTTGGTTGGTCATCTCCATCTTCACCAGGATATAGCCCGGGAAGAACTTGCGCTCGGTGCTCACCTTGGCGCCGCGGCGCATTTCGACGACTTCTTCGGTCGGCACCAGGATCTCCTCGATGAGATCCTCCATGTCATGTGCCTTGGCCTGCTCGCGGATGCTCTGCGAGACCTTTTTCTCGAAGCCGGAATAGACGTGAACCACGTACCAACGCATGGCCATGTGCTCAGCCTCCCAATCCGAGAATTTTCTGAACGCCCCAGGAAAGCGCCAGGTCAACAAGGAAGAAGAAGATCGCCGCCAGGAACACCATGATGAAAACCATCAGCGTCCCGATGCCGGTCTCCTTCCGGCTTGACCAGGAAACCTTGGTCACCTCCTGGCGCACTTGGCGCACAAACTGGGCGGGTGAAACTTTGGCCATGTCAAACCGTTCTATTGTGCCGGAACCTGCCCAGCGCGACCCACTAACCTAGGACCGCGAGGCTCCGTTGAAAAGGGCTTGGTTTTCCAAACCCCGAAAAGTGGCAGGAGTGGCAGGGATCGAACCCGCAACCCCCGGTTTTGGAGACCGGTGCTCTACCAATTGAGCTACACTCCTACGCAACACAGCTTCGCCAGAGGCGAAACCTTACTCGATGATCTTCGCGACGACGCCGGCGCCGACGGTGCGACCGCCCTCGCGGATGGCGAAACGAAGACCCTCATCCATCGCGATCGGCGCGATCAGGTTCACCTCCATCGAGATGTTGTCACCCGGCATCACCATCTCGGTGCCGTCGGGAAGAACAACCGAACCCGTCACATCCGTCGTGCGGAAGTAGAACTGCGGGCGATAGTTCGAGAAGAACGGCGTGTGACGACCACCCTCGTCCTTCGTCAGAATGTAAGCCTCGCAGGTGAACTTCGTGTGCGGCTTGATCGAACCAGGCGCCGCGATAACCT
>JADHLJ010000047.1 GCA_016780745.1 Alphaproteobacteria bacterium
CATGGTCGAGGGGCTACGGACCAAGGAGCGGATTAAGGAGACCTTCGGGAAATACATCGACCCCCGGATCGTCGAGGATCTGATCGGCGAGTCCAGCCTGCTCGATTCCAGTCGCCGGACAATGACCGTTTCCCTGGCGCGCTATGACGGGTTCGCCGAGTTCGCCGAGAACCGCCCCCCCGAAGAGATCGTGGAGCGGATCAACCTCTACTACACCGCCATGGCCCACGAGATCGCCGAGCGCAATGGCGTGGTGGACAAGATGGTCGGCGACAGTGTCCTGGCGTTTTTCGGCGCCCCCTTCACGGCGGACGTGACCCAGGCCGAGACCGCTTGTCTCGCCGCCCTTGAGCAGGCGCGCTGGCGGCCCCAGGACGGTCATGCCTGGCACCGGCCCCGAATCGCGATCGCCAGCGAGGCCAGCATCGTCGGCAATATGGGCTCGGAGCAAATCCGCTCCTTCACCATCATGGGTGACAATGTCGCGCTGGCCGAGGCCATGCTCTCGGTTTGCGACGACTATGACGCGGCGGTCCTGATCACCGGCGCGACTCGCGCGCGGCTCGGCGAGGGTGTCATCACCCGGCATCTGGACAATGTCCTGCTTCCGGGGCGCGACGAGCCGGTGGCGCTGCACGAGGTTCTGGGCCGCGCGGGCGAGGTTCCCGAGGCGGATATTGCCTTCGCCGACACCTACAACAACGCCCTCAACGCCTATCTGGCGCGTGACTTTGACCGTGCCCGCGAGATGTTCGAGGCCTGCGCCGAGGAGCGGCCGGATGATCCGGCGACCGAAATGCTGCTACAGCGCCTGGACCTCATCGAAATGGATCCCCCCGAGGACGATTGGAGCGGAGCGTGGCGCCTGACCGCGTAGATAGAGCGTCCGGCAAGGTCGTGAACCGCAAGTTCTTCTCGACCGGCCAGGAAATCTTCGTCGAGGGAGATCCCAGCGACCACGCCTTTTTCGTACAGAATGGCGCGGTGCTGCTCAGCGCGCGCACGCCGAGCGGCATCATCCCGCATAGTACCGTGCGCGAAAAACAGGTCTTTGGCGAGATGGCCTTGCTGGACGAGAAGCGTCGCGCGTTCACCGCGACGGCGATCATCGATACGACCTGCATCATCATCATGCGCCAGGAATTCAAGTCCAAGCTGGAAAACACCGACCCTCTGGTCAAGGCGCTGCTCCGGGGCCTTGCGCGTAATCTCAGCCAGATCGACTACACGCCGACCTGGGATGAATTCAAACGCCGCGAGAATTTGGACCTCGAAGCCGATAAGGGCGCCGAGGTCGAGGTGCGTCGCGAGTAGGATACCCCAATTAGATTCAATTTGATGCACTTTGAATCTTTTGGTAAGATGGTGATATGAGAAGCAAACGGATCATCGCCTGGGTGGTTTCCGGCATTCTATTGGCATCCGGATTGTCCGCCCTTGTCCTTCACGCTCAAGCCGACGATGACAAGGTTATCGAGGGTAAGGCGACGGTGATCGACGCCGGCACCATCAAGATCGGTGACAAGGTCGTCAAACTACAGGGCGTGATCACGCCCGGCGCGCGCCAGAAGTGCCGAAAGGGCTCCCTGCCCTGGCTGTGCGGCGCGGCGGCGCGAACCCATCTGGTCAAGCTTGTCGAGGACAAGACCATTCGGTGCCTCAAGTCCGGGCCGTATCACGCTCGCTGCTTCGAGGGGAGCGTCGATCTCGCCAAGAGCCTGGCGCGCAACGGCTGGGCGGTCGCGGCCAAGGACGGTCTGATCTACCGTGACGCCGAGGACGCGGCCCGCGCCGACAAGCTCGGCATGTGGCAATATGCCGATTAGCCACCGGATGGCGCGACCGAGCCAAATCGCCGGGCTTTATGGAATACTCCAGGCCACGGGAACAATGTTCCCGTCGGTTCCCGTGCCACTATTCCAACCCGAGAGCGTGATTTCCGGCATCGCACCTGGGCCCGGCGCCTGGAACAAAACCTCGACGCTCATGGTCTCGTTGGGCAATAGGGTCATGTAGTTATCGCTCGGCAATGCCGGAACCAGGGTATCGGGCTTGCCCCGCTCGACGACCCGCAAGCGATTGAAAAACGCCAATGTGTCATCGAGATTGGTGATGTCGATGGAGACCGTGCACGCCCCCGTTTGATCGCGCGTCCCCTTGGCCGCGACGGTAAGGGTAACGGGCGCAAGCTCCCGCAAGGGTTGGAATGGGCCCGGCTTCGTGCCGCGCGTGGCGCCGTCCCACATGACAAAAGACGTATCGCCGAGCCAATCAAGGTTTCGCGCCAGCGTCTTGCCGCTCATATCCTTTAGAACCGCGCGCGCGACCCTGAACACCTTGCGATCCGTCAAACCGCTTGCCACCGCCCCTCCGACGGCGCGCGCCGAGACCGCCGCGCTGGTATGGAGCGTGCTCGGCGCGCCGACGACCTTACCCGAGGCATCACAAAACGTAACCTCGATCGGCAGACCCGACGGCAGGGCATCGTCGGTGTTGTTCACAACCTCGTACATCAATGTCTTGAGATTAAGCACGATATTAACGGCTTGCCCGGCCTGGCGTACGCCGAAAAGCCCTCCGGTCGGCTCGAGATAGGCATCATAAAGCCCACCGCGCAGCCCCGGCCAACCCGGCTGGGAGCGCCACAGCACGCCGCCGGAATACCGCTTCCACATGCCCAGGGTCTGGGCTTCGAACAGAGCCTTGTATTGCTGGTACTGGGCCGCTTGGGCCTGCTCGCAGAACGCCTCGATAGTCGCCGGCCAGCCATATAACAGGACCTGATCGGCGGTCGCGACATCCCCCGAAAAGAACGGGATGTAATTGTGCAGGTACCAGGAATGCGGCAGATCAAGGAAGGTGCTTTGCCGAACAAGGACCTTGGAAACATCAAGCCCCTCGGCATCCATGAACCGTCGCAGGGATTCCACGACGGGAAATCCGACCGAACCAAACTCGGGATTGAAAACGTTGAGATTGGCTATCTCGTGGTCGGTGTCCCCGGCCGCAAAGAACTTATAGGGTTCTAGAATGTCGTAGGGCCCATCCGTTGGCCCCAATCCGGCGTTACCATCGGTCGAGAAATCGACGAATCTCGATCCCATGTCGCCGACCGCGGGGTCGAGCTCCTGGATTAGGGCGCTCGCCTTCCGCATTAACTTTGCTGGCGGCGATTTAAAACCCTCGTTGCAGCCGACCCACAACGCGAGACTGGCGTGGTTTCTGAGCAACAGCACGGCATCGCGGGCGCAATCCAGATAGGCCTGGCTGTATCCCGGGTTACGTGTCGGATCTCCCCCCTCGAGACCATCGGCGCTCATCGGAAACTCCTGCCAGACCAGAATTCCGTTCCGATCGCAGGCGTCGTGGAACCCGGGCCGTTCAATGATGCCGCCACCCCAGATGCGGATCATGTTCAAATTCGCTTGTTTATGCAGACGGATCTGGGCGTCGTAGTCATCGGGCGAGTGGCGCAGCATCGCGTCTGGAAACGTCCACGCGCCACCGCGAATATAGATCGGCAGGCGATTCACGAAAAACACCCGCCCCACCGGACCCGCGCCACTGCCTCGGCTCACCGCCGCTTGCAGGTCCGGTACATCGATCGGGCATTTCAGGCTCGTAATCTCGCGAATGCCGATCTCACACGCATAGTGATCGGATGCGACCGACAGATCGTTCGGTCCGGACTTGGCGAGAAGGCGCGCGGAGACCGGATACAGGGGTTGCTCACCATGACCATGGGGCCACCACAGCTTGGGATTCTTGATTTCGAGCGAGGCCGGCACTGTCGTGGTCGCGCCCATGGCCAGAGTCGCCGAGCCCGTTGTCGCGGCGTCGCCGACGGAGACCTCGATCGCGCATTCCACATCCCGCGACGTCAAGTTGCTCACGCTGAACTCGGCATTGATCGTCGCGCTTTCCGGCGGCGTGGTCCGGTCCCCCGGCCATCGCGTCGGCCAGGCGATATTTGATGTAACACGTGGATCCTCGGCGAACCGCACAGGTCCCGTGAATACCAGCTCCACATGATCCCAGAGGCCGGTGTTGCGGTCGACCAGATACGGCGAGAAATCCCATCCCCCGCTGAACTGCGCGGTCACCACCCGCGCCAAGGCAAAATCTCCACCTTGGCAAACCGACGGCCAGTTGATTGGCGCCGACTTGTCCTTATCGGGATCCCGATGCCCGCCGGAAAACGGATTTCCGGGTTGCGGCGGCGGCGTGACCTTGATCGCCACGACATTATCCTGGCCCGGTCGAATAATGTCGGTGATGTCCAGTTCGTGCCGGGTGAACATGCCCTTGAAGGGTGACGCGGACGCGGGTTTTCCGTTCAGAAAAACATCCGCCTGATAGTTCACCCCATGCAAGACCAGCCAGGCTCGGCCACCGGCCGGAAGCGCCTGTTCGACCTTGAACCGATGGATATACCAGCAGGTGAAGACGTCGATGCCCGCGATGAACGCGTCCTGGTCGGCGATAGCGGCCAGATTAGCCCCGATATACGGGTCCTTCAAAACACCGTGCTTGATCAATGTCGCCAGAACCGTGCCAGGAACCACCGCGTCCATGGCCCTTGGATCGGGGGCGCCGTTCGGATCACTGATTACCCGGCCATCGGCTTGGGCATCGCCCAGCATGCGCCATCCCGAGTCGAACACGACCCTTGAAATACTCGCCGTGTCGACCGCGCGGGTCGCGGATCCATCAAGGTTCGCCATATTCGAAATTCCCGTTCAAAAATTATTTCAAGATCATCACCCGTTATTTCATATCTTACTCAACAACACGATGGTCATTTAGTTTTCACGATAATTTTCGAATATCCACGAAGGCCACGGCCCGCCACGGCGGCAACCGTGATAGTGCCGCGGCCACGCTTATCGCTGACGTGATCGCCCAACCAGGGTGCTGGCGCTATTGTGCCGCCAATCAGCGAGAAAGAGCCCCATTGATGTCCGAAGCCGATGCCCTTTTGGTCGATGCGACGACCAGGATCTTTCAAGATCTTTGCGATCCCCAAACGGTCAACGCTGCCACCGACGCCGCGTGGAAAGCGCCCTTGTGGCAAGCCCTGGAGGAATCCGGCTTGACTCTCGCCTGGGTGCCCGAGGAACAGGGCGGCGCCGGCGCGAGCCTGGCGGACGGCTTTGCCATTGCCGGGGTCTCCGGGCGTTTCGCGGTGCCCCTGCCCCTGGGAGAAACCCTGCTCGCCGGATGGTTGCTGGGGGTGGCGGGCCTCGATAGCCCGACCGGGGCCATGACCGTGGCGCCGAGCCGGCCGCGGGACCGCCTTACCCTGACATCCGAGGGGACTTTGCAAGGCCGGGCCCTGGGCATTCCCTTCGCGGGTTCCGTCGAGACCATTGTGGCCTTGGCGAGCCAGGACGGCGCGAACCATGTGGTTCACATCGCCGCCAAGGACTGCGTCATCCAGAGCGCTCCCGGCCTGTCAGGCGACGGCCGGGATGCCGTTACCTTCGACGGCGTCGTGCCCCTGGCGATCGCGCCTCTGCCGGACGGGCTCGGCGAGAATTGCTTATCCTTGATGGGCGCCGCGGTCCGGGCCGCCCAGATCGGCGGAGCGCTCCAGGAGATCCTGACCATGGCCTCGGAATACGCCCAGGAACGGGTTGCCTTCGAGAAACCCATCGCCAAGTTCCAGGCGGTCCAGCATAACCTCGCGCGCCTGGCCGGAGAGACGGCGGCCGCGGTCGCGGCGGCAAGCTCCGCCGCCGACACCATTCACACAATCCAAGGCCTTGGCGACGCCGCGTTCTTCGAGGTCGCCGCCGCCAAGATCCGCGCCGGTGAAGCGGCGGGCGAAGGCGCCGCGATCGCGCATCAGGTTTACGGCGCCATCGGCTTTACCGAGGAGCATATCCTGCATCGCTTCACCCAGCGCCTATGGGCCTGGCGCGATGATTTCGGCAATGAGAGCGAATGGGCCGTCCAGCTCGGCGAGTTCGTCGCCGATGGCGGCGCCGATGAGCTCTGGCCCCTCCTCGCCTCGCGCTAGGCAGTTTCGAATTACAGGGACGATTTCCCATGTCGCAAGCCATTCAGTTCGATCCGATCCGCCTGCCGCCCGAGGCCGAGGAACTGCGCATCGAGGTCCGCGCCTTTCTGGCCGAGGAACTGGCCAATGGCGGCTTCGATCCACGCTCCACGATCCTGACCAGCGCCTTTGATAAGGAATTCAGCAAGCGCGTCGGGGCCAAGGGCTGGATCGGCATGACCTGGCCCAAGAAATACGGCGGCCAGGAACGCAGCTTCCTTGAGCGCTATGTGGTCACCGAGGAGTTTCGCGTCGCCAACGCCCCCACCGCCGCCCATTTCACCGCCGACCGCCAGAGCGGGCCGGTGCTGCTGAAATACGCGCCCGAGCATATCAAGCAGGAGGTCCTGCCGGCGATCACGCGCGGCGAATGCACGTTCTGCATCGGCATGAGTGAACCCAATTCCGGTTCGGACCTGTTTGCCGCCAGCACCCGGGCAACGCCGACCGAGGGCGGTTATCTGATCAACGGAACCAAGCTGTGGACCTCGAACGCGCATCAGTCGGACTTCATGATCGGCCTGTTCCGCACCTCGCCGCCGACCAAGGAGAACCGGCGCCATGGGCTCACCCAATTCCTGGTGCGCCTGAAACAGCCCGGCATCACCATCAATCCCGTGCGCAACATGGCCCACAAGCATGAGTTCAACGAAGTTGTCTTCGAGGACCTGTTCATCCCCGAGGATCATATCCTGGGCGAGGTCGACGGCGCCTGGAAGCAGGCCACCAGCGAGCTGGCCTATGAGCGCAGCGGGCCGGAGCGGTTCCTGGAAACCTATTATGTGCTGACCGAGCTGGTCCGGGTCCTGGGCGATAAGCCAGACCCGCGCGCCGCCGAGGGCATCGGCCGCCTGGTCGCGCAGGTTCACACGCTCCGCCGGATGTCGGTTTCGGTGAACGGCATGCTGCAGGCCGGCAAGGAGCCGGTGCTGGAGGGCTCCATCGTCAAGGACGTCGGCACGATCTGGGAGCAGACCCTGCCGGACAAGGCCCGCTCGCTCTCGGCTTTCGTCGATGCCGAGCCGAGCAACCGCGCGACCTTTGATGAAGTGTTGCAATACGCGACCACGATCGCCCCGAAACTGACCATTCAGGGCGGCACCACCGAGGTTCTGCGCGGCATCATCGCCCGCGGCCTCGGCCTACGCTGAGACGCCCATGCCCGATCTTTTAAGTCTTCTGACGCCCTCCTCCGTGGCGGTGATCGGCGCGTCGCCGGACCCGCATAGCCTGCGCGGACGGATCATGGAGGTCATGGGATGTCACGATGTCGATATCCCGATCTACCCGATCAGCCGCTCCCATGACGAAGTTTTTGGCCTAAAGGCCTATCGGTCCGTCGCCGAGACGCCGACGCCGGTGGAACTCGCGATCCTGATCATTCCAGCGGCGAATATCCCCGCCGCCTTGGAGGATTGCGCGGCGGCTGGGGTCAAGGCGGCGCTGATCCTGGCCTCCGGTTTCGCCGAGGATCATTCCGAGGGCGGCGAGGATCTGCAACAGCGCGTCCTCGACATCCAGGCGCGCACCGGCATGCTGATCTCAGGGCCTAATTCCGAGGGCTTCGCCAATATGGCGACCCGGCTCTGCGCAACGTTCAGCCCCGCCGTCGAGGGCGAGAACATGGAGCTCATGCCGGCCTGGTCAACCGCCGGTCGGATCGCCGTGGTCGCCCAGAGCGGCGGCATGGGTTTCGCGTTTTATGACCGCGCCCGGGCCAAGCAAATGCGGTTCAGCCACGTGGTGACCACCGGCAACGAGGCGTGCCTGGAGAGCCTGGACGTGGTCGAGCATCTGATCACCGCCGACGAGGCCGATGTGTTCCTGCTGTTCATGGAGGACGTCAAGACGCCGGAAAAGCTGGCCCGGGTCGCCGAACAGGCCCTGCGCGCCGGCAAGCCGATGATCGTCACCAAGATCGGTCGCTCCGAGGCCGGTATTCGCGCCGCCGCCTCCCATACCGCGTCGCTGGCGGGTTCCTACGCCGCCTATAAGGCGATCTTTGAGCGTTATGGCGTGATCGAGGGCCTGGACACCGAGGAGATGGTCGATATCGCCGGT
The DNA here is from genome assembly GCA_016780745.1 of Alphaproteobacteria bacterium. Lineage (GTDB taxonomy): Bacteria > Pseudomonadota > Alphaproteobacteria > Thalassobaculales > Thalassobaculaceae > JADHLJ01. The sequence continues at coordinate 8,123 of JADHLJ010000047.1, forward strand.
GCCTTCTCGTATTACGCCGGGCGGCTTCCCGCCGGCAATCGGGCGGCGATCTTCACCGGTTCCGGCGGTGCCGGCGGTTGGATGGCCGATGCCTGCGCCGCGGTCGGTATCGAGGTGCCGATGCTCGACCCCGAGACCCGCGCCACCATTGACGAACATTTGCCCAGTTACGGCACGTCGCAGAACCCGGTCGACGGCACCGCCGGCGTGATCCGCACCCTCGGCTATGCCCGGATCAGCAACATGCTCACCGCCTCCGAGAGCATCGACGCGGTGATCGCCATCACCTCGGCGCGCAACCCCGCGACCCTGGCGCGCGAACCGGATGCCCTGATCGAGCTTGGCCGGGAAACGCGGAAACCGGTGCTGATGTGGAGCTATACCCTGCCGCATCCGGACGTGGCGACCATGCTCTCCAAGGCCGGGCTGCCGCTATTTACCAATATGCGCAATTGTACCCGCGCGCTGGCCGCCATGACCGAATATCGGGCCAAGCGCGACGCCTTCCTCGCCAGGCCCGTGGCCGCGGCTCCCGAACCACTGCCCGCGTCGGTGATCGAAGAGCTCGACGGCGGGAGCGCGACCATCGCAGAATTCGACGCGATGCGCCTCTTGGCGGCGACGGGCATCGAGGCCGTGACCGGAACCCTCGCCCGCACGCCCGATGAAGCGGCGACGGCGGCGGAAAACGCCGGCGGCCCGGTCGCGCTCAAGATCCAGTCGCCGGACATCTCGCATAAATCCGCCGCCGGCGGTGTCGCGCTCAGCATTTCCGGCGGCGACGCCGCGCGCCAGGCGTTTATCGACATTCAAGCACGGGTGGCGAAAAATGCGCCCGACGCGGTGATCCTCGGCACCTTGGTTCAGCCCATGGCGCGCCCCGGTCTGGAGATGATCCTCGGGATCAGCAACACTTCGGGCTTCGGCCCTCTGTTGATGGTGGGTTTTGGCGGCACGGCGGTGGAGACCTCCGGCGATGTCGTCTTCGCGCCGGCGCCCCTCTCCCGCGACGATGCCCGCGCTCTGCTTACTCGCCTTCGCGGCGCGGCGATGCTGAACCCCGCTAGCCTCGATATGGACGCCCTTCTCGATGCGATGGAGAAGCTCTCCAACCTTGCCGCGTCCGCCAGCGAGCGGATCGCGGAAGTCGACCTGAACCCCGTTCTGGTGCATCGTCCCGGCGAGGGCATTTCGATCGTCGACGCCTTGATCGTGCAACACACACCCGACTGACCCCGTTTACTTTGAGAATCAGGAGACCGAGACATGGCCACCTTCCCCGAATTCAACGACATTGGCGTAACCGTCGACGGCCATGTGGCCACGATCGAAATCCAGCGCCCGCCGCATAACTTCTTCGACTATGCCCTGATCCAACAGATCGCCACCGCCATGGAAGCCATCGACGGCGACGGCAATCTACGCGCCGCCGTGCTTTGCTCGGCCGGCAAGTCCTTCTGCGCCGGCGCCAATTTCAGCTCCGACGGCACCAGCAATAGCGAACAGAAGACCGATGGCGACGGCACCCCCGCCAATCATCTCTATGTCGAGGCGGTGCGGCTGTTCTCGACCAAGACCCCGATCGTCGGCGCGGTCCAAGGCGCGGCCATCGGCGGCGGCCTTGGCCTGTGTCTGGTGCCCGACTTCCGCGTCGCCGCCCCCGAGGCGCGCTTCGCCGCCAACTTCACCCGTCTCGGCTTTCACCCGGGCTTTGGTCTCACGCACACCCTGCCGGCGCTGATCGGCCAGCAGCGCGCCAATCTGATGTTCTATACCAGCCGCCGCATCAAGGGCGAGGAAGCCGCCGCCTGGGGTCTCGCCGACATGCTGGTGCCCTTGAACGAGGTCCGCGGCGCGGCGCAGTCCCTGGCCGCCGAAATCGCCGAGAACTCACCCCTTGGTGTCATCGAGACCCGCGCCACCATGCGCCAGGGCCTCGCCGACCGAGTGCGCAAGGCGACGGATCACGAATTGGTGGTCCAGAACGAGCTGCGCCAGACCGAGGATTTCAAGGAAGGCATCCGCGCCACCTCCGAGCGCCGGGTCCCGAACTTCCAAGGCCGGTAAGCCGCGTCGCCAGGGCCCTTTCCGTCACTCAGGCAAGGGCCTTGGGCGCGATATCGCCAATCGAGGCGGCGAGATCATCCCGATTTCCCGCCTCGGCGTCACCATCGACAACCCCGGGGGTCGGCACCGGGGTGTCATACTCATAGCTCGGGTCAATCTTCTGTTGGCGGCGGGTCTCGGCCATCTCACGCCAGGCACCGAGCAGGGTCCGAGGCTCGGGCATGTCGTCGGCCACTAACTGGTGCAGCTTTTTCAGATTATAGCAGGGCACCGCCGCGTACATGTGGTGCTCCAGATGCCAGTTCATCCGCCAGTATAGAAACTCGGCGATCGGGTTGAGGGTGATGGTCCGCACGCATTTGCGGAAATCCGGAACATTGCTCCTGAGCCCGCCATGCATCGGCATGCCGACCAGCAATTTCAGCCAATTGGCGGTGAATTGCTGAAAGGTCAGCACCAGGGGCAGTGCCCAAAACTGGGTCGCGATCGCCACCACGATCACCCCACCATGAAACAGCAGCAGCAATCGGGCCCAGCGCACCGCCTTGGCCCGCTCGCCCGCGTGCACGCCATAGAGCGCCCGGCTCCACTCCTCGGTCACCACGAAGCGGCCAAAGCCGCCAAACGCGGTTTTGATGGTGCCGCCGATGATCGGAAACATGCCGCTGGTCATCGGCCCACCAAGGAAATTGATGGTCAGGATCTGCAGCACGTGCAGCGGCGTGAAGATGGTGAATTGCGGCAGCTCCACCTCGCGGTCACCAACCGGGTGCAGGGTGTAGCGATGATGATAGGTGTGACTAACCGCGTATTCGTGATGGTTATGCCAGCTGATCAGGCTGTAGACCCGCAGAAACGCTTGGTTTAGCCAGCGGGTTTTGAAGACCGAGCCATGGCCGAGCTCATGCGCCGCGATGCCCTTGAAGAACGAGGCGGAGGTACCGTGCGCGAATAGCGCGACCACGAAGCCGAGCCCCATCTCCTGGGTGAACAGATACAGCGCCAGACCGCCGGTCGCCGCGAAGATCAGCAGCTGTCCGCCGGCCTGGAACCAGCCTTGCGCGTCGCTGGGTTGCATCAACTCGCGCAGCGCCGCCCGGTCGATCGGACAGCGGTACCATTTGACCTTGAGCGTCCGGCGCGCCTCCTCCAAGGACATATCAACCGTTGCCATCGATCCCCCCTGTCCAACCTCGCCGTTATGACGCGCTGTCCGCCTCGCGCACGATGCCGCTGATCAGATTTTCCCGGTAAAGCGCCGCTTCGTCCAGCCATGCTCCCGCCGGGATCATACCGTCGATCAGTCGGCGAAGCCCGGTCTCGCGTTCGCGGATGGCCGCTTCCGCCGCCTCGACGGTGACTTCCTCGAAGCGGATTTCATCACCAGGGCGCAACCTGCCCAGCCTTGGAATATCCGCCGAGATCACCGCCGCCAACTTGGGATAGCCCCCGGTGGTCTGGTGATCCGCCAACAGGACGATCGGCAGGCCGTTCCCCGGTACCTGCACCGCGCCGGTGACAATCCCGTCGGACACGATGTTATAGCCCCGCGCGTGCTCAAGTTCGGGTCCCTCCAGCCGCATCCCCATGCGATCCGCGTCCCGGGTGACCGCGTAGGCGCTGGAGAGGAAGATTGCCACCGCCGCGTCGGTGAAGAAATCCCGCTGCGGGCCGAGGATCACGCGAAACGCGCCGGTCTCGTCGAGATAACCATCGCTGGATAGTCGGATCTCGCCGCGGGACGGCGCTTGATCCAGGCGCAGCGGCAGGACATCGCCCTCGGCCAAGGCCCGTCCCTCCAGGCCACCAATCCCGGCCCGGCCATAGGTTGAGCGGCTGCCATAGATCTCGGGAATGTCGAAACCACCCTCGACCGCCAGGGTCGCGGTTGAGCCATCCGGCAACGCGCCGACGCGAAACCGCTGGCCCCGTCGCAAGGTCACGCTTTGATGCGCGGGCAGTTGCACCGCGTCCTCGCCGAGCACCTCCAAGGGCGCGCGGGTCCCGGCGACGGCCACTCGAACGGTCTCGGCGTTGACCTCTAGGGTCGGGCCCAGCATGCGGATCTCAAGCGCCTCCATGGCGCCGGGATTGCCGACCAGGGCATTGGCCAGACGATGCGCGCTCGGATCAAGAGCGCCGGATACGGGAACCCCGAGATGTTGATGCCGAGGGCGTCCCCGATCTTGAACCGTAAGATTAACTCCTGGCGATATAATGCTGATACTACTCATCATTCATCATCACACCGAATGTCGAACGTGCCGGCCTTCACCGCCTCGCGAGCGGCGTGATACGCGTCCAGCGAGATCGCCTCGAAGCGCACCCGATCACCGGCGGCGACCAGGATCGGCTCGGCGCGTTTGGGATCGTAGAAGTTCACCGGCGTGCGCCCGATCAGATGCCAGCCGCCGGGACTATCGACGGTGTAGATCGTGGTCTGACGCGCCGCCACCGAGATCGAGCGCGGCGGCACCTTCACCCGGGGCTCCAACCGTCGCGGCAGATCGAAGATCTCCGGCAACAGCCCGAGATAGGGAAAGCCGGGCAGAAAGCCCATCATGAAGACCTCTTGGTCGACGCCGCAATGCTGGCGCACAACCTCCTCGGCGCTCACCCCCGTCGCCTCCGCCACCGCTGGCAAATCCGGGGCACACTCGCCCTCGTAGCAGACCGGAATGCCCCATCGTCGCGTGGTCTGGGCGAGCTCCGGCGTGGCACTGAGCAAGGGCCTCACCGCCTCGACGAGCGCCGCGCGGGACAGCACCAGGGGGTCGTAATGGATCATCAGCGAGCGCATGGTCGGCACCAGGTCGACGATGCCCTCCGGCGGGCTCTCGGCCAGGGCGGCGGCCAGCATGCGCACCCGGCGGTTCACCTCGGGATCGACGGTCTCGCCATACTGGACCACCAGGGCGGTATCGCCGGCCGAGAGAAATTTCGCCGCGCTGGGGTCGTATTCCGTATCGGTTACCATGGACGACGCCGTTCCGAAGGGGCTAGGCTCTATCTGGGCCGACACGATGGGACGGCCCCTTTCCTTAACATGAGAGATAAAGACCGGGACAATGACAAAGGTCAATCTGAACGCGGACATGGGCGAGGGTTTTGGCGCCTACGATATTGGCGACGACACGGCGATGCTGGATCTCGTCACCTCGGCGAACGTGGCGTGCGGCTTTCACGCGGGCGATCCGAACGTGATGAGCCGGGTGATCAAGGCGGCGGTAGAGCGCGGGGTGAGCATCGGCGCGCATCCCGGCTTCCAGGACTTGCCGGGCTTCGGACGGCGGCGGATCGACATGACGATGCCGGATATCGAGGCGATCGTCGCCTATCAGATCGGCGCCCTGCAAGGCATGGCGGCGGCGGGCGGGACCTCCGTCACCCATGTGAAACCGCATGGCGCGCTCAACAACATGGCGAGCGAGCGCGACGATATCGCCGGCGCCATCGCGGCGGCGGTGCACGGGGTCGACCCGAACCTGATCCTGGTCGCGGTCTCCGGCTCCTCGCTGTTCAACGCCGGCACCGCGATCGGCCTTACCATGGCCTCGGAAGCCTATGCCGATCGCAGCTATGCCGATGACGGCAACATGACCAGCCGCAAGTTCTCCAACGCCATGATCCGCGACCCGGCCGAGGCGGCCGAGCAAGTGCGGCGGATGGTGGTCGACGGCATCATCGTATCGACCAGCGGCAAGGAGATCCCGGTCAACGCCCAGTCCATCTGCATCCATGGCGATGAGCCGACCGGCCCCGCCGTCGCCAAGGCGGTGCGCGAGATGCTCGCCGCCGAGGGGATCGAGATCGCCACCCTGCCCGCCATGGGGCTGGCATGAGCGCCGCGAACGCGGGCCCCGAAGGAAGGGCCGCCGCGATCGAACGCGCCGCCGCGTATTTTAACGATGGCGGCTTCATGAAGGACCTGGCGCGTCGCGTCGCGATCCGCACCGAGAGCCAGATCTATGAAGAGCGCAAGCCCGACATGGACGCCTATATGGAAGAGATGCGCGCGACCCTGGAGCCGCTGGGCTATGTGACCGAAATCTGCGCCAACCCCTCGCCCAAGGCCGGTCCGATCATGATCGCCGAGCGGGTCGAGGACCCGGCCCTGAAAACCGTCTTCACCTATGGCCATGGCGACGTGGTGCGCGGTCAGGAAGATCGTTGGCGCGACGGCCTCGACCCCTGGGAAATCACCATCGAGGGCGACAAGGTCTATGGCCGCGGCACCGCCGACAACAAGGGCCAGCACAGCATCAATATCGCCGCCCTCGCCGCCGTTCTGGAGACCAAGGGGCGGCTCGGCTTCAATTCCACGATCGTTATCGAGACCGGCGAGGAATCAGGCTCTCCGGGTTTGGCGGATTTCGCCCGGGCCCATCGCGAGCGACTGTCCTGCGACGTGCTGGTCGCCTCCGACGGTCCCCGCCTGCAGCCCGACCGCCCGACCCTGTTCATGGGCTCGCGCGGCAGCATGGTCTTCGACGTCGCGGTCGATTTGCGCGACGGCGCGCATCACTCCGGCAATTGGGGTGGTCTGATCGCCAATCCCGCGCTGGTGCTCGCCAACGCGCTGGCCTCCGTCGCCGACAAGCGCGGCCAGATTCGCGTGCCGGAATGGCGGCCCACGAGCCTCACCAACTCGATCCGCATGGCGCTCGCCGATTGCGAGGTCGATGGCGGCGAGGACGGACCGGCGATCGAGCCCGATTGGGGCGAGGAAAGCCTGACCCCAACCGAGCGTGTCCTGGCCTGGAACAGTTTCGAGATCCTGGCCTTCACCGCCGGCACGCCGGAAAAGCCGGTGAACGCGATCCCTCCCAAGGCCGTCGCGCGCTGTCAGCTTCGCTTTGTCGTCGGCACCGAGGTGGATGATATCGTCCCGGCGCTGCGCCGGCATTTTGAGCGCGAGGGCTTTCCGACCGTCGAGGTCACCCAGGCCGATCGCGGCGTCATGCACGCGACGCGGCTTGACCCGGACCACCCCTGGGTGCGCTGGGCGGCGGCGTCGCTGGAGCGCACGACCGAGAAGAAGCCGGCGGTACTGCCCAATCTCGGCGGCTCGCTGCCGAATGACGTATTCAGCGACATCCTCGGCATGCCGACCCTTTGGGTGCCGCATTCCTATGCCTCTTGTTCTCAGCACGCGCCGGATGAACACGCGCTGCAAAGCATCATCCAGGAAGGATTGCGGGCGATGACGGGCCTGTTCTGGGATATGGGAGAGGACGGAACACCCGCTTAAGGGACGCCGGACGGGTCAAACGCCGCTTGGACCTTGCGAAATCGCGAGCGGAATGGGATTGTTCGGCCAAATTGTCCGCGAATGCGGATGGCCAGGGGAGACGGGCCGCGATGCCGGAATTGACGATTCTGACCGAGAGCGAGTTGCGCCAATGCGTTGTGTTGAACGACGCCTTGCTCGACGCGACCGCCAGGGCCTTCGAGGCGATGGCCACGGGAAACGCGACGGCGGCGCCGGCGCAAAGACTTTGGATGCCGGGCGGTGGTAGCGCCATCCAGGCGCGCACGGCCTTCATGCATGGCGCGGCGCACTATGCGGTGAAGATCGGCCCGACCGGCGGCGGTCAGGGTGGCTCGCTTCTGGTTTATGACGCCGATACCAACCAATTGCGAGCGATGTTGCTGGATAACGGCTATCTGGCGCGCGTGCAGGCGGCGGCGGCGGGCGCCGTCGCGTCCCGCAAACTGGCGCGCGCGGATGCCAAGACCGCCGCGATTCTGGGGACCAGCACCCATGCCTATCGCCATGTCGAGGCCCTGCTGTTGGTTCGCGGAATCGAGAAGATCCTGCTTTGTGACAAGGACAGCACGGCGGTGGACGCCCTTAAACAGCGCATTGAATCCAACAGCAAGGTTACCGTCGAGGTCGCCGGTTCGATCGAGGACGCGGTCCAAAGCGCTGATATCGTGGTGACGGTGACCCCGTCTCGCAGCCCGATCCTGCGCGCCGAATGGCTGCATCCGGGCTTGCACATCACCGCCGCCGGCGCGGACGCGGGCAACAAGAACGAACTTGCTCCCGAGGTTCTCGCCGAGGCCGACATCTATGTCGCGGATTCGCGAGAGCAATGCCGCTGGTCCGGCGAGCTGACCCACGCGATCGGCGCCGGGCTCATCAACGAGGGCGATCGGATACCGGAAATCGGCGACTTGTTGAGCGGATCCCACCCGGGCCGGGTGGAGGCTGACGAGATCACCGTGGTCGATTTGACGGGCACCGGCGTCCAGGACGCGGCGATCGCGGCGCATGCCGTGGCGCTGGCCACCGCCCAGGGGCTCGGCACGAAGATCTCCGGCGACTAACCCAGGCTCAGCAATCCACCGCTTCGGCGGCTTCGGTGACCATCCAATCGCGGAACGCCGCCACCTTGGCCATCTCCAGGGACTCGGCGAGGCAAACCAGATAATAGGACTGGCTTGCCCATACCTTTTCGCGCACCGGCTTTACCAGGCGTCCGGCCTTAAGGTCCTCGGCCACCAGTTGCGTGCGGCTCAACGCCACGCCCTGGCTGTCCATGGCCGCTTGCAGGACCATGTCTTGCTGGCTGAAGGTCGTTCCACCCGCCGGCACGGTGTGGCTCAGACCCAGGGCCGCGAGCCAGGACCACCAATCCTCTCCAGCGGCGGGCCGCCGATCATGCAGCAGCGGGAATGCCAACAGATCCTCCGGGCATGCCGGCGCGGGCCTTTCGCGCAGCAGTGTCGGGCTGCACACCGGGAAAATATCGTCCTGGAGAAACAATTCCACATGCAGG
>JADHLJ010000048.1 GCA_016780745.1 Alphaproteobacteria bacterium
GGCGCGGCGGGCTGTAAGATGTCCTTCTCGTCCAACCCGAAGGCGGCGGATCTGAACGGCAAGATCCAGGGCAACGGCGCGCTCCCGTCATTGGCGGATCGTCTGCCGGCCGAGCCTCTGGTTGTCGTTCCCTACGAGACGATCGGCCGGCACGGCGGTGTTTTGGACGGCCTGTCGAATGCCCCCGAAGCCGGCACGTCCGACCTTTTATCGGTCCGGCATGTCAGCCTCGTGCGCTATTCCGACGATCTGGCCACGATCGTGCCGAACGTCGCCAAGAGCTGGGAGTGGAATTCGGACTTCACGAAGCTGACCATCAACCTCCGCAAGGGGCACAAGTGGTCGGACGGCGCGCCGTTCACCTCGGCCGACGTCAAGTTCTGGTACGACGACATGGTGTTCGACACGAACATCATCAAAAAGCCGAAGGATTATGTCCTGGTAGCGGGCAAGCGGATGACGGTCGATACCCCTGACGCCACCACGGTGGTGTTCAATCTGCCGGCGCCGAAGCCGGGTCTCCTGGCCCATTTCGCCACCCACTATTCGCAGCCCTTCATGCCTCGGCATTTCCTTGGCAAGTTCCATCCCAAGCACAACACGGATGCGGACAAGGAAGCGGCGAAGATCGGTTTCGCGACCGGATACGAGGTGATCTCGGCCTATTACGGCAATTCGGACTGGACCGACACGCCGACCATGATGTTGGCCAACCCCGATAAGGTCGCGGGCCTCGAGAAGGCGGTCATGCCGTCGCTCGAATCCCACGTCACGGTCGCCGAGTCGACCGAGGGTCGCCGCTATGTCGCGAATCCCTACTTCCACATGGTCGACACCGCGGGCAATCAACTGCCTTACATCAGCGAGATCGACGAGGTTCACATCAACGACAATCAGGTCCGTATCCTGAAGCTCGTCAATGCCGAGGTGGACTACAAGTCGCAGTCCGTTCAGCTTCCGTCGGCGCCGATCCTTCTCGAGAATCAAGAGAAGAACGGCTACACCGTCGACCTCAAGCCGACGATAGCGATGCCGATCATGTCCTTCAACGTCACCTCGCCGGACGAGGCGAAGCGGGCGGTCTTCGGCAACCTCAAATTCCGTCAAGCGATGTCGCTCGCGATGAACCGTGACGAGATCAACGAGGTCGCCTATTTCGGTCTCGGGGTTCCCAAGCAGTATATCGCGTTCTCGCCGACGCCCGAGTTCGCGGGCGACTGGGAGAAACACATGGTCGCTCACGATCCAGCGACGGCGACCAAGCTGCTCGATGAGATCGGCGTAGTGGACAAAGACGGCGACGGTTTCCGCGACCTTCCGAACGGTGACAAGCTGGTTCTGAACCTGCAGTTCGCGACCCAGGGCCTGCCGGGTCAGGTGGTGGAACTGGTTGCTCAGCACTGGACCGACGTCGGTATCAAATCGACGGCCAAGGAGGTCACCCCGGACGAGTATCGCTCGGCTCAGTCCTCCAATGCCCTCGACATCATGATGTGGCAGAAGGGGCAGCCGCTCGCGATCATTCTCGGTAATTCGGAGCTCTTCCAGCCGCCGTTCGAGAACTATTTCGGCAGCCGGACCGGTATGCTTTGGGCCGAATATGTCGACAGCAACGGCACCAAGGGCGTGAAGCCGCCGGCGTATGTCCTTGAGATGCTCAAGGATATCGACGCTTTCCAATCGGCGAACGCCGGCACCCCGGAGTCGAACGAGATCGGCGCCCGCCTGGTGAAGAACATGACCGAGAATCTGCTTTTCATCGGCACGGTCCAGGGGCCGAACCCGGTTTACCACCGCAACGCGGTCAGGAACTTCCCGGAGTTCAAGACCTGGTCCTACGAATATTATCGGACCTACCCCTATCGCCCGCAGCAGTGGTTTCTCGAGGATGAGAGCTGATCATCACAAAGCGCAAGGCCGGGACATCGGGTTCCGGCCTTGCCGCCTATCTGTTTTCGGATAAGACTTTCGTTAGGGCATCTATTTAGCCGAACCGCCAGGGGGCACCCGCGGCATGTTTCAGTTCGCGCAATTCGCGGCGACGCGGGCGGTCATGGCGATCTTCACGCTGCTGCTTGTGTCTTTCATCGTCTTCACCTTAATGGAGATGGTTCCGGCCAACTGCGCCGAGCGTTATCTCGCTTGGAAGAACACCCAGGGCGAGCAGATCAGCATCGAAGACATTCAAGCCGAAGAAATACGGTTGGGGCTCGATAAGCCTTATATCGAACGCTGGGCCAAATGGGTTGGTAACGTTTTCTTCCACGGTGACTTCGGGCAAAGCTGCATCCTTCGGGTGGGAATCAATCAGCTTCTCGGCGACAAGATATGGTTGTCGCTCGGCATCTGCCTCACCTCGCTGATCTTCGCCTATTTGATCGCCTTGCCGGTCGGGATCATATCCGCCACGGTCGCGGGTCCGATTACCAATAACAGCCTGCGTCTGGTCTCTTATCTCGGCCTCGCCATGCCTAACTTCCTCCTGGCGCTTATGATCATGCTGTTCTCGACGGTAATGTTCGGCGACACGTTGACGGGGCTCTTTTCCAAGGAATTTCGCGACGCCCCTTGGTCCTATGACCGGGTGATGGACTTTCTGTCGCGAGCATGGTTGCCGATCTTCATTCTGGGCTGGTCGGCGACCGCCTTCGCGCTTCAGACCGTCCGCGCGCTGATGTCGGATGAGTACGGCAAGCTCTACGTGACTGCGGCCCGGGCGCGCGGGGTCCACGGGGCAAAACTCCTTTGGCGCTACCCGGCGCGCCATGCGCTCGGCCCGATCATCAATTCGCTCGGCTTCGACTTGAACCGGGTCTTTAACGAACTGCCGATCGTCGCGGTGATTCTGACGCTTACCGAGGCGGGGGCTCTTTTGCTGGAAGGTCTCGCGCGCTCCAACGATCAACAGTTGGCGGGGGCGATCATTTTCATGCTGACCGCGTCGATCGTGACGTTGAATTTCCTGACGGACATCCTGTTGTCGATCATCGATCCCAGGATCCGCGCGAGCGTTATGGGGGGCTGAGCCAATGGTGGACGTCACGCCAAACGCGATCTCGGCCGCCGACCAGAAGGCGAAGGAAGCCTATTTCACCGCGGGCCAGATGCAGCTTGTCTGGGCCCGCTTCAAGAAGAACCGAGCGGCGATGATGGCGGGCTTCGTGCTTTTGTTCATTATTCTCACCGGTGTTTTCGCGCCGTTCCTGTCGCCATACGATCCGAGCATTGCCGGGCGTGACAAGGACTACCAGAACGGCGCGCCCCAGATCCCGATGTTCTGCGACCATAACGGCTGTTCCTGGCGTCCGTTTCTGCACAGCTTGGAGCGGGAACGTTCGATCAAGACGAATTTCCGTTGGGTAACGACAATCAACCCGGAAAAGCGGCGCTACGTGCAGCTCTTCGTCGACGGGTGGGAGTATCGGCTGCTCGACTTCGACATCGATCTTCCCGGACGGGCCTTCGACGTCTCGATCCAGGGCATCGCGATGACCACCCATCTATTCGGGATTGACGAAGGCGGGATCCACATCTTCGGGACCGACAAGGCGGGCAAGGACATCTTCGCGCGGACGCTGCACGCCGTTTACACCTCACTGGCGGTCGGAACCATCGGCGTTTTCATCAGCTTCGTCCTGGCGTTGGTGATCGGTGGTACGTCGGGCTATTTCGGTGGTCGCGTGGACGGGGTTCTGCAAATGATCACGGACGCCGTTCGAACCGTGCCCGCCATCCCGTTGTTCATGGCGCTAGCCGCCTTCGTGCCCGATGAATGGAGCTCGGAGATGCGCTTCTTCTTCATCTCCATCATCCTCGGGTTTATCGGTTGGCCGACGCTCGCCCGGCGCGTGCGCACGCATCTGTTGACCGAACGAAATCAGGAATATGTGCTCGCGGCCAAGCTTTGCGGCGCGTCGTCGGGTCATGTGATCCGCCGTCATCTGCTGCCGAGCTTCACCAGCTACATCATCGTCGATCTGGTGATCTCGTTCCCCTACATGGTGTTGTCGGAGACCGCTCTCAGTTTCATCGGACTGGGACTGAAAGAACCGGTCAACTCGCTCGGCGTGATGCTCCAAAACGTGACCGACGCCGACGTATTACTGAACTATCAATGGTATTTCATACCGGTGATTTTCTTCATCGCGATGGTTCTCGCCTTCGTATTCGTCGGCGACGGATTACGGGACGCGGCCGACCCCTATTCGGATCACAAGTGATGAGCGTTAGCGATGCGTTGATCTCGGTCAAAAATCTCACCGTTCGATTCAAGACGGATGAAGGGTTGATCACCGCCGTCGACGACGTCTCCTTCGATATCGCGCCGGGCGAAGTGCTGGGATTGGTCGGAGAGAGCGGGTCGGGCAAGTCGGTTACCGCGAAGGCGCTGATGCAGTTGAACGCCGGGAACACCGTCTATGGCGAAGAGAGCCGCATTACGCTCAACCTCGACGATGGACCGATTGATATTCTGTCGCTTCGAACCGCTAAACAGCTCAACGTGGTGCGAGGCGGAGCGATTTCGATGATCTTCCAGGAGCCGATGGCGAGCTTCGCGCCCGCGATTACCATCGGCGACCAAATGGTCGAACAACTCTTGCTCCATTCGTCCATGGATAAGAAGCAAGCGCGGGAGTTCTCGATCGAGATGCTCGACCGTGTCGGAATTTCCGACGCGGGCCGGCGAATAGACCAATACGCCTTCGAATTTTCCGGTGGCATGCGTCAGCGGGCGATGATCGCAATGGCGCTGTCCACCAAGCCCAAACTTCTGATCGCGGACGAGCCGACCACGGCGCTGGACGTGACGATCCAGGCGCAGGTGATCGAACTGATGAAGGATCTGGTTGACGAGTTCGGCATGGCGATCCTGTTCATCACCCATGATCTCGGCGTTATCGCCCAAACGGCGGATCGGGTGGCCGTTATGTATCTCGGCCGCGTTATGGAGACCGGCCCTGTCCGAGATGTGATCCGCACACCCGCTCACCCTTATACCCAAGGTCTCCTCAACGCGCTGCCGAAGTTGGAAAAGCTGGACGTGGCGTTGACGCCGGTGCCCGGGGATATTCCGAGCCCGCTCGAAAGGCCGCCCGGTTGCGTCTTCCACACAAGATGCGCAAAAGCGAAGCCCGGTCTTTGCGATGTCGAAGTGCCCGTCCGTATCCCGGTGAAGGATGGTCATGAAGCGGCATGCTTGTTGCTCGAAACGGAAATGGAGGCCGCATCGTGACCGAGCGGAGCCATGTTTCAGTCGACCGTTTGTCGGTGCATTACGGCATCGGGAAAAGCTTGTTCGGTCGGGGCGGGGTGGTCAAGGCGGTCGATGAGGTGTCTTTGGAAATCCCTCGCGGTTCCTTTTTCGGTCTCGTGGGTGAAAGCGGATCGGGAAAGACCACGCTCGGCCGGGCGATCCTGAATGCCGCGCCGATCTCGGGCGGAGGCGTTCGCTACGTCGATGGGGATGTCGACTACGATGTCGGCAATCTGTCCAAGGCGGATTTGAAGGACTATCGCAAGCGCACGCAACTGATCTTCCAGGATCCATATGCGGCGCTCAGCCCGCGAATGACGGTACGCGATATCATCGCCGAACCGCTTGAGGTCATGGGCCTGACGAAGACGCGGGCCGAAACCGACGAGCGGGTTCGTGAGATCGCGGCCAAATGCCGTCTTAATCTGGAGCATCTGCGTCGCTTTCCCCACGCCTTCTCGGGGGGACAGCGGCAACGGATCTCGATCGCCCGCGCGCTGGTTTGCGAGCCGAAATTCCTGGTCGCGGACGAAAGTGTGGCGGCCCTCGACGTATCGATACAGGCGGACATACTCAACCTTCTGAAATCGCTTCAGAAGGATCTCGATATTACCTTCCTGTTCATCAGCCACGATCTAAGCGTGGTGGCTCATACCTGTGACTATGTGGCGGTTATGTATCTGGGAACGATCGTCGAGATGGCGCCGAGTCGGGAGCTTTTCGAGTCGCCGCGGCATCCCTACACCAAGGCCTTGCTTTCGGCGATTCCGTCGCTTGATCCGGACGATCGCGGTAAAGCGCAAAAGCTGGAGGGTGAAATTCCGTCTCCGGCCGCGATGCCGCCTGGGTGTCGCTTTCACACCAGATGCCCGGTCGCGGAAGGCCGTTGTTCGACCGACGTACCGGAATGGCGAGAACTCACCCGCTCGCATTTCGCGGCTTGCCATTTCTCCGAGTAGCAGGGTTGACTCTTGATGGCTTCAGACACTCGCAAGCACTGAAAATCGCTCATACGATTCCTCGACCTAGTCGCAACTAACGCTGACCGCGAGCCAGTGATGCGGCCGGATTCCAGAGTCAACTGTCGGTGGTTTCAGGCCCCCGCAACCAAATTAACGCCCGTAACTCAATGAGTTGCGGGATTTTTGATGCTCGCCACTCAACCAAACAATCCGTCATGTCAACATAGTGTCAGCAAAAGCGCCGTGATTGGGAGCAACGATTAGCTCGTAATCGTCTGGGCGACGGTGTTCTTCAAAATCGAACACCGATTGTCGATAAGACAGACCTAAATTCAAGTCACAGCGCGCGATGATGAGTTCATCGGATTCGGTCGAGGCGGCGGCGATAGTTTCGCCCGTGGGCGCGATGATCTGTGTGCCACCCATTTGGTGGACGCCTTCCTCGATACCAGCCTTCGCTACGCCGATGACAAAACAAGCATTCTGATAAGCGCCGGATTGCATCACCAGGGTGTTGTGATGCCAGGACAGGCGGTCATGTTCCGGCGCTGGCGGGTTGTGGATTGGGGTATTGTAACCCAGCAGAATGAGCTCCACGCCCTGTAAACCCATGACGCGATAGGTCTCTGGCCACCTTCTGTCGTTGCAAATGCACATTCCAATTCTTGTGTTGAAAAGGGACCAGACCTTGAAACCAAGGTTTCCCGGCTCGAAATAGCGTTTCTCAAGATGCTGGAAGGCACGCCACGGTTGATGTGTATCATGGCCGGGGAGGTGAATTTTTCGATATTTTCCAACGACGTTTCCGTCCGGACCAACGAGAATGGACGTATTAAACCGCCGATTATCGGGCGTCAGTTCGGCATAGCCAAGATAGAAACCGATCCCTAAATCACGGGCGACATCAAACAGACGCTGGGTTCGTGGGCTAGGCATTTCGCTTTCGTAGTAGGCATTCAGCGTATCCGTATCTTCGATCATCCATCTTGGAAAAAATGTCGTCAGTGCCAGTTCCGGGAAAACAACCAATTCGGCGCCGCGCGCGCTCGCTTCTTTTATCAGATCAACGAGCCGCTCCACGACCTTGGCGCGGGTATCGGTGCGCGCGATAGGTCCGAGCTGTGCCGCGGCAATGGTGAGCACACGATCTTCCGAAGCGTTTGTCGCCTGGTTGGTGGTCAAGTTTGTGGCCATTGTTCATGCCAATTGGTTGCTGACTCGTAAGCCTGGCCGACGCGGAGCACCATGGTTTCGTCGAAATATGGACCGATGATCTGCATGGAGAGCGGCAAGCCGTTCTCGGCGAACCCGATGGGTATGGACATGGCGGGATTGCCCGTCACGTTGAACGGCGTGGTCTGCATCGGCGATGTCTCGGGGAAACTCTGTTGTGCTTCATCTATCAAGGGCGCGGGCGAGAGCGAGGAAGCCGCGATCAGCACATCATAACGTGAGAGCAGGTTTTTATTTATCTCAACGCTGAGTTCCCTGCGGAGACGTTGCGCTTGAACCAGATCCGCGCCGGTAAGATATCCACCCAGAAGGATACGCTCCATCGTCAATTGGCCGAAATCTTGAGGTCGCGTTTTCAGGTCTTCTTCATGAATCGCGTAAGCTTCGGACAGCAAGATGACCCGGCAGCAGGCATTGTAGAGCGCGAACGGCGATACATCCGGAACGACGTCGACGGATGCGCCGAGATCGGCGAGGACCTTGACCGCCTCATCGATCGCCGAAATCGCTTCCGGCGATACACCGGGTGCATCCTCGTAGAACGACTTCAAGACACCAACCTTCAGCCCCTTGACCCCGGCGTGGAGGTCGTTCGCGAAATCCGGAACGGGCCGGCCCGCGCTCGCGGGGTCGAGGGGGTCATGGCCGGCGATGATTTGTAGCGTGATCGCGCAGTCCTCCACCGTTTTGGACAGAGGTCCGCAATGGTCGAGCGTATAGGAAAGGGGAAAAACGCCGCGGCGGCTGACCAGTCCATAGGTCGGCTTCAGTCCCACGATCCCGCAATACGCCGCCGGCCCTCTGATCGAGCCGCCAGTATCCGATCCAAGCGCCGTCCTCATCATTCCGAGGGCCACGCCGGCACCGGACCCGCTGGAGGATCCACCTGGACCATGCGCTGGATTCCAGGGGTTTCGGGCCGGGGAGAAGGGTAGATCGAAGGATGGACCGCCAAACGCGAATTCATGCGTCGACAACTTGCCTAAAAGCACACCACCCGCCGACGCGAGCTTATCGGCGCAGACACTGTCCTCGGTGGGAACCACGTCCTGGCGCAGTTTGGAATGACATGTCGTGCGGATGCCCGCCGTGTCATAGATATCCTTGAGGCCGTAGGGGATGCCATGCATTGGCCCCTTGTCGATGCCATTCGCTCGTTCCGTGTCCGCGCGCTCGGCATCCACGATTGCGCGTTCCGGCGTGATCGTGATGAAGGCGCTGTATACATCATTGAGGTTATCGATCTTCGCGAGCGCATGTTCCGTGGCTTGGACGGATGTCAGCGCACCGGCGCGTAACTCTTTTCCTAGCTGAGATATACTCAGTGCCTCGATGGCTTTCGACATCACGCGTCTCCTCGGATGATGGTATCTGGCACGAAAATTCCCGCGGGCTCCGCCGATGCTTTCCGTGACCGGCGGACAACCCGTGTCATCGCGCGCAGGCCGAGATATCCCTCGAAGATCCGATCACGCCCAACCTCGGGGATGGTGATATCCAGGGCGGCGGTCATGGCGTCGAACTGGGCACGTTGGGTTGCGGAATTGTCTTCTGGCGGCATGGCTTCTTCCGATCGAAAAGGAGTGGGGAGGCGTGCTGACGGTTAATTGTATCCAAAAATAACTTAAAATAAAGATATTTGTGCAGTGCACAAAATTACGGCGGCGATGCGAAAAGGAAAAATCGCGATATTTCAAATGATTGACGAATTATATGGGGTCGGGGGAGATTCTGCATGGGGCGATGTGATGTTAAATTGTCCAGCAATTGGATGCAATTTGAGCGTGAAAGTTTGTTTCCAATGCTTTTGATGGTATCCAGGCCGTCGACTTTCTAGGATTTTCAGCCATTTTAGGAAGTTCTTGTTATCCAAATTGAAATTTTCGTGCCTTTAGACACTATTTTCGCCAGTTAATCCAAAATTGGATACAATTTGGGAGGGCCGGCATGAATGTTGCGATGCAATAGTTTCTTCGGGTCACGCCTCCGCCGTGGGGGGCGAGACACCGCGGAAGATTGCGGTCGAGACGGTTCGCAATGTCCAGGGTTTCACATTCAAAAGGTAGAACAACATGCGCAGGTTAAAGACAACTGTATCAGCCATGTCCATCATGGCGGCCTTGGTCATGGGGCCGGTCCAAGTCTCCGCCGAGTCCGTGTTGCGGGTCGCGATGACGGCGGGTGATATTCCCGTCACGATCGGCCAGCCGGATCAGGGGTTCGAAGGATATCGGTTCGTTGGTTACTCGCTCTATGATCCGTTGGTGCTGTGGGACCTTGCCAAGGGGGACACGGCCGCGGACATCAAGCCCGGTTTGGCGACGGCTTGGAAGATCGATCCCGAGGATAACAAACGCTGGATCGTTGATCTTCGCAAAGGCGTGAAATGGCATGACGGATGCGATTTCACCGCCGAAGACGTGATCTGGAACTTTGATCGGATCTCCGACGATAAGGCGCCGCAATTCCATCCCAAGCAGTTCGCCTCGATCCGCAACAGGACAGGCAACATCGAAAAGATCGACGTTCTCGATCCGTACAAAGTCGCCTTCATCACGAAACAGCCTGATTCGTTGTTTCCCTACCAGCTTTCGTACTGGTTCATGATCAGCCGTTGCCAACTCACCAAGCTCGGCAATGACTACGAAGCCTATGCCGACGCGCCGTCCGGGACCGGCCCCTACAAATTCGACTCGATCGTCCCGCAGGAGCGGCTGGAATTGGTCAAGAACGAGGGTTATTGGGACGCGGCTCGCGTGCCGGCTCATGACCGGTTGGTCCTTATTCCAATGCCGGAGGCCACGACGCGGGCCGCCGCCTTGCTTTCGGGTCAGGTCGATTTCGTCGAGGCGCCTTCTCCCGACACGATTCCTCGTTTGGAGTCCTCGGGGATGAACATCGTGACCGCGCCCTATCCGCACAACTGGTCGTATCAGCTCAATTTCGTCGACGGCAACTTCAAGGATAAGAAGGTTCGCCAAGCCGCTAACTACGCCATCAACCGCGAGGAGATGAAGGCGCTGTTGGGGGGGTACATGCTCGAGGGTTACACGAACATCCCTCCGTCGACTCCGTATCACGGCACGCCTTCGGTGAAGTACACCTATGATCCGAAAAAGGCCGCGGCACTGCTGGAAGAGGCCGGGTGCAAGCCTTGCAAGATCACGCTGGCCATTTCGACCTCGGGTTCGGGGCAGATGCAACCGTTGTCGATGAACGAGTTGGTGAAAAGCCAGCTGGACGCGGTGGGTTTTGAAACCGTTCTGGATGTCATGGACTGGAACGCCTTGTTGGACGTCGCGCGTCCGGGGCGGACGAAAAACCCCGGCATTGACGGCATCAACATCAGCCGCGCCTTGCAGGACCCGTTCAGCGCCTTGATCCGCCATGTGTATTCGAAACAGCATGCACCGGCGGGCTCGAACTGGGGGCATTACTCCAACGCGGGTGTCGACGCGCTGATCGACGAAATCTACACGACGTTCGATCCGCCGGCCCGGCTCGCCAAATTGACCGAGTTGCATGAGAAGATGGTCGAAGAGGCGGTGATGTTGTGGATCGCCCACGATATCAACCCGCGGGCACTCGCGCCGAACGTGAAGGGTTTCGTTCAAGCGCAAAGCTGGTTCCAGGACCTGACGCCGATCACCGTCGAATAGGCCCTTGGGTCAATACCTCCGGGGCCGAACTCGGCCTCGGAGTGGACGAAGCGCCCGCCGACAAGCTTGCGTCGCCGTTGGCGGGCGCCGCTCCCACCCCAAGCCTCTCATCTCATGAAGGTCGAGATCAATGACCGCCTACATCATCCGCCGCCTCCTTTACGCCATTCCCATCGCGCTCGGCGTCAGTATGGTTTGCTTCGCGCTGGTTTACATCGCGCCCGGCGATCCGCTGCAGACTCTGCTTCCCGAGGATGCCAGCGCCGAGACCATTGAGATGGTCAAGAAAGCCTACGGTTTCGACAAGCCGATCCCGGTCCAATACGCGCTATGGCTCGGCAAGGTCCTGACCGGAGATTTTGGCAACTCCATCGCAAGCGGGCGGGCCGTCAGCGAAGAGCTTTTCAAAGCCCTGGCGAACACAATTCTGTTGGCGGCGGGCGCCGTTGCCATCGCATTCTCGCTAGCCTTCGCGATGGGCACCGTGGCCGGTTACTGGGTTGGCTCCAAGGTTGACCGGTTCGTCACGGGCGTCGCGGTCGTCGGTGTCAGTATCCCGAATTATTGGCTCGCGATCGTTCTTGTCATCATCTTCGCCGTTGAACTGAACGTCTTACCGGCGACCGGGATGGGCCCTAGGGGGTCCGATACGTTCGAGCTGTTAACCTGGGATCATTTCCGGCACGTCATTCTGCCGATCTTCACGCTTTCGATGATCCCGATCGGGATCATCACGCGAACCACCCGTTCCTGCGTCGCGGAAACCTTGAACCAGGATTTCGTCGAAACGCTTCGAGCCAAGGGACTCGTCGAATCCCAGGTATTGCTGCACGTCATCCGCAACTCCTTACCGCAGGTGCTCGCGGTCATGGGGCTTCAGTTCGGCTACCTCATGGGAGGGTCGATCCTGGTGGAAACGATCTTCACGTGGCCCGGTACCGGCTTCCTTCTGAACAAGGCGATCCTGACCCGGGACATCCCGGTTTTGCAGGGCACGATCCTTGTTCTCGCGATGATTTTCGTCGCGACCAATCTGGTGATTGATCTATGCCAAACGGCGATCGATCCCCGCCTGAAACGTAGCTGAGGGTAGTGAATCATGGTTAGCGCCAGTAGCGTCGAGCCTCAGGCCTTGGCCGACATGCAATCAGGGCCCGCGCTGAAAGTGCGTGGGTATTGGGCCTCCGTGGCCTACCGACTTCGCTATGACTATCTCACATTGTTTTTTGGCGGCATGGTCATCCTGGTGATCCTGTCGGCGATCTTCGCGCCCCTCTTGGCGCCGATGGATCCTTACCAAAGCAGCATGATCAACCGATTGAAGCCGATCGGTTACAAGGACTTTCTCCTCGGGACGGACGAGCTTGGCAGGGATCTGTTGAGCAGATTGCTATACGGCGGCCGAATATCGCTGACGATGGGCGTCTTGCCCGTGGTAATCGCGACGCTCGTGGGTGGAACCCTTGGCGTCATAGCTGGCTTTGTCGGTGGCAAGGTCAACATGGCGATCATGCGGATCATGGATGTTTTCTACGCGTTTCCGTCGATCCTGCTGGCGGTGGCGATCTCCGGCGCCATGGGCGGTGGGATCGTTAACGGCATGGTCTCCTTGACGTTGATATTCATTCCGCCTTTGTGCCGGGTCGCTGAAACCGCGACATCCCAGGTCCGAAGCCTGGATTTCGTCGAGGCCGCGCGCGCCAGTGGCGCCGGAACATTCAGCATCATTTCGGTCCACATCCTCGGCAATGTCCTCGGGCCGATCCTGATCTACTCGTCCAGCCTCGTCAGTGTCAGCATTCTCATCGCATCCGGGCTTTCGTTTCTGGGGCTGGGGGTAACGCCTCCGGAACCGGATTGGGGTTTGATGCTGAATACCCTACGCCAGGCGATCTACATAAATCCCGTTATCTGCGCGTTGCCGGGCGTGGCGATCTTGATCACATCGATAAGCTTCAACCTTGTCAGTGACGGACTTCGGTCGGCCATGGATGTCAGACTTTAGGGAGGCGCGACCATGAACGCGGATACAAACATCTCGGAGCCCGCGGCTCCCACCTTGACTTCGGTTCAACCAGTCGATCGACGAGATCGGGGCGGCAATGCACAACCCATGTTGATCGCGCGAGGGCTCAAAAAGCATTTTCCGATCACGGGAGGGGTCCTCAATCAGGTTGTTGGACACGTTCGCGCGGTCGATGATGTGAGCTTCTCCGTGCTAAAAGGAGAGACCCTTGGCGTCGTCGGCGAATCCGGGTGTGGGAAATCCACCCTCGCCCGGTTGCTGATGCATTTGATCGAACCGGACGAAGGCAATCTGGTGTTCGATGGCGATGCCGTTGGAGAGGTCGACGGACTGTCGGTTCGAGACATGCGTCGGTTGATGCAGATGGTGTTTCAGGACTCATACTCGTCCCTTAACCCACGCATGCCGGTTCAGGACTCCGTTGCCTACGGGAAACGGGTTCACGGCGCGACCAATGCCGAAGCCCGCGCCGCCGCGCGTGAACTACTTGAAAAGGTCGGTCTCGATCCGAATTTGTTCGGGCCGCGTTATCCTCATGAATTGTCCGGGGGACAGAAACAGCGGGTAAATATCGCCCGCGCCCTGGTGTTGGAGCCTCGGGTCGTCATCCTGGATGAAGCGGTTTCGGCCCTGGATAAGTCGGTGGAGGCGCAGGTTCTCAATCTGCTGCGGTACCTGAAGCAGCATTTCAATCTGACCTATGTTTTCATCTCGCACGACCTCAACGTCGTCCAGTACATCAGCGACCGCGTGCTGGTGATGTATCTGGGAGAGATCGTGGAAATCGGTCCGGTGGACGAGATCTACGACTCTCCTCGTCACCCCTATACCCGCGCGCTTCTGGCATCCAGACTTTCGATGGATCCGGATGACCGGATCGAGGAGCCACCGTTGGTCGGCGATCCGCCGAACCCGGTCAATCCGCCTTCCGGATGCCGGTTTCGCACCCGCTGTCAATTCGCGGAAAAGATCTGTGAGGTCGAAAGCCCGGCGGTGACTGGGTGGCGCGAGACCTCGGAGCATATGACCGCTTGTCACATGTATGTCGAAAAGTCGGGCCACTCCATGGCCAAAGCACCCGCGCCATCTCCGGCGATCATAGCCGCCGGGAAGCCGCCTGTTAGTCACGTGGTTTAAGGCCGAGGAGCATGGCAATGATTGAGAATTCCACGAGCAACGCCTTGGTCGAATTGAAGGACCTCAATGTTAAGTTCGTCTCGCGAGAGGCCACCGTAAGCGCGGTGAATAACGTGAGCCTAACCTTGAAAGCCGGGGAAGTCCTTTGCATCATCGGTGAATCCGGCTCCGGGAAAAGCGTCAGCATGCGCGCGCTCATGCGCCTGTTGCCGGAACGTCGAACGAAGATCACCGGAGAGATCTCGGTCGCTGGGAAGAACGTCTTGGAGCTTCAAGGTAAAGAGCTCTCGGATCTGCGCGGCGGTACTGTCTCGATGATTTTTCAAGAGCCGATGACGGCACTCGATCCGGTTTACAGGGTTGGTGACCAGATCGCCGAGGCGGTGTGCCGTCACGAAGGATGCGACCGGGAGATGGGGCTCGAGCGCGCGTTGGAGCTGCTGGAACTGGTGAAGGTTCCTTCCGCCGAACGTCGCTTGAAAGCCTATCCGCACGAACTTTCCGGCGGCCTGCGCCAAAGGGTGATGATCGCCATGGCGCTGTCATGCCGACCGAAACTGCTGTTGGCTGATGAGCCCACGACCGCGTTGGACGCCACGGTGCAAATTCAGGTGCTCATCCTGCTCAGGAAACTGCAGCGGGAAATGGGCATGGGCATGATTTTCGTGACCCATGATCTTGGCGTCGCGGCGGAGATCGCGGATCGTGTCGCGGTTATGTATGCCGGCCGCATCGTGGAGACCGGCACCGTTCAGGAAGTTCTTGGTGACCCTCGGCACCCCTACACGCGGGGCATGCTGGCATCGACGGTGCACGGCAACATGCGGGGTAAGGATATCGAGGCAATTCCGGGCAACCCTCCCGATCTCCGGCGGCTACCAACGGGATGCAGCTTCGCGCCGCGTTGCAAGGACGTAACCGCCTCCTGTTCGGAAGCGCTGCCGCCCGAAGTCTTCATGGGGGGCGGGAGAATGTCGCGTTGCCTCCTGGCGAGCGCACCGCCTGATGAGCCCAAAAGCATGGCGCCGGCGATATAGCGAAACCTTCCTCGAACTCGACGAAAGGACCAATCAATGCATGAGATTTCGATACCCGACCATGTTGTGGACGCCGTGAAATCGCGTCGCGGAACCGAGCATCCGCACGAGAATCTCGATCCTGGAAAGACGGCGCTGATCGTGATCGATCTGCAGAACGGCTTCATGATGGATGGTGTCGCTCATGCCTTGTGCGAAACCGCGCGGGAAATTGTTCCGAATGTTAACCGGCTGGCGGGAGCGATCCGCGAAACCGGCGGTAAGGTCTACTGGATCCAAAATACGCATGACGACGACTGCCTCATACTGTGGTCGACTTTGCACGACATGACGCCGTTGGAGAAAACCGCCAAACGTATTGAGTCGATGTCTGAAGGGGGTCTCGGACATGAGCTATGGGCGGACCTCGATGTGCGCGACGAAGATGAGCGGGTGAAGAAATACCGCTATTCGGCCTTCCTTCCAGGATATAGCGAGCTGCCGGAGAAGCTGCGAGCGGCGGGGATTGACACGGTTATCATCGTTGGAACCGTCACCAATGTGTGCTGCGAATCCTCCGCTCGTGACGCGATGATGACAAACTTCAGGACGATTATGGTCACCGACGCGAACGCCGCGAATTCAGACGCGGAGCACAATGCATCTCTCATCAATTTTTATCTTACCTTCGGCGATATCATGAGCACGGGTCAACTGATCGAATGCCTGCGAGGTAACGCGATCGGGTCCGCTGTTCAGGCCGCTGAATGAAACAGCTCGCGAAGAGCTTCTGAAAGGGAATTGACTTGGGAAAACCACAAGTGGCCGTCATCGGGACGGGCGGAACAATCGCATCCATCGGCAAGACGCCCTTGGATATATTGGATTACGGCGCGAACAAGACGATGTTGGAGATCGACGATATCCTCGCGCGCTTTCCCGAGGTGAATGACGTCGCGGAGGTGCTGTCAGTGCCCTATCGCGCCATACCTAGTCCCCAAATTGGCTTCACGGAATGGCGTGAGCTGGTTTTGAAGATGGATGAGGTCGCGGCGGCAAACCCTGATCTCGCCGGCTTCGTGGTGACCCATGGCACGGCCTCCCTCGAGGAGACCGCCTATGCGCTTCACCTGACGGTCAAGACGGATTTGCCGGTCGTCGTGATCGGCTCGCAACGACCCAGTAGCGCCTTGTCCACCGATGCGGGTTTCAATCTGGTCAACGCGATCCGGACGGCGGCTTGCCCCGATGCTCGGGGCATGGGGGTCATGACCTTGTTGAACGACGAAATTCAATGCGCGAGGGAAGTGACCAAGACCTCCACATATCGAATGCAGACCTTTCGCACGCCCGATTTCGGATGCCTTGGTCATGCCGATGGTGACGCCGTCGCGTTCTATCGAAAACCTCTTCGCCGACACGCGCCTGATACCGAGTTCGATATCCGTGGGATGAACGCGATGCCTCGGGTCGACATCGCTTATGCCTATCTCGGCTCGGACGGTACGACCGCGAGAGCGTTCGTCGCGGCCGGCGCTGAAGGTATTGTATCGGCGGGTTTCGCGCCCGGCTTCTGCGGTCCAGGCGACGAGGAGATTCTGAAGGAAGCGGTTTCCCAGGGCATCATCGTTGTACAATCCACCCGGGCGGGTAGT